>JBFMGC010000031.1 GCA_040752815.1 Candidatus Zixiibacteriota bacterium | reverse complement strand
TGCTGGTCGGTTAGCTGCCACCGTTCCTTGGCCATTGAACAACTCCTTTCAATGGCCGGGTATCATAAGCCGTTGTATGACGCAAGCTTAAACTGTGCCTAATGTCAGGTTATGAAATGGGCTCTAGGGATTCTATAATCGGGCAGTATCTGACCGTCGCGTTGGAGGAACACGACCTGAGCAACACTGCCAGTGCGCTCCTCATGGCGGTCAGGCTCCTGATCTTGTTGTCAATCTCGGCGATTTTCAACTGCGTTCTATGGCGCACATCGCTGCAGCGTGCCCGTTGACTTTCTCTGAGCCTAAGAAGCTCACCGATTTCAGCCAGCGTAAGGCCGAGCTCCTGAGATCGTTTTACAAAGCGAATCCGGTCGACCGCGTCCGGGGGATACTCGCGGTAGCCCGATGATCGTCGAACCGGCGACCTGACCAGGCCGCGCCGTTCGTAATACCGCAGCGTCTGGATATTGACACCGGCTGCCTGGGCGACTTTTCCTATCAACATCGCTCGCGCACCTCCGTTTGTTCTCCCAAAGATAAACCCTGTACCAAAGTACCGGGTCAAGAACTTTCGATAGATTATCGCGGGAGGACCCAAGAAGTTGCGGGAGTTGCGGCGGGTTCCACAGGCGCTAACTTAACTCTTGTGCGTGGTGGACGTCCTCGTCCACCACGGCCCCATGCTTCGCGGTATATCCGATTGGCCCCAGTGACCTGGCGCGCCGGGAGGTACGCCAGGCACGACTTCGGACAATAAGTTAGCGCCTATGGCAGCGGGTTCTTGTCCGGCCCCGATGGAAGAGTGGGCGGACCGAGACCTGACGCGACAAGTAATGGGAATTCGAACTAGCGAGAAGAGCCTGTGGGGCCTCCTACCCTATCAGCTCCCGCACCTTTTTGAGCAGCGCTTCGCGGTCGACCGGCTTCTCGAAATACGCCTGCGGCGGGTCGACCTGCGTGCGGGTCGAGATGAACCGTTTGAAATCCGATGTCACCCCGGTCAGCATGATGACGGGGATTTTCGACGCCTCCTTGTCGTCGTGAAGCTTGCGATACATCTTGATCCCCGACTCCTTGTCCATCGAGATATCCAGCGTGATCAGGTCCGGCCCCTCGGCCTTGACTTTTTCGAAGCCGTCGAAGCCGTCGTAGGCAAACGACGTGGCGTAACCGTTGTCCTCGAAAAACGCTGTCAGCCACTCCACCGTATCCGGTTCATCGTCCACAACGAGAATTTTTTTCTTTTCGGCCATATTCGTATTCCTCTGTCGCTATGTCACATTCGCGTCTGTCGGAGCAATATGTGGCCGGCGACGCGGCAGTTCAACCAGAAAGCTGCTCCCCTTGCCTTCCTCCGATTCCACCAGTATCCGCCCACCGTGCGCCTGGGCGATCTTATTCGATATAAACAGCCCCAGCCCGGTTCCACCCGCTCCCTTGGATGAGAAAAAGAGGCTGAACGCCTTCTCGCGAGTCTCCCGATCCATGCCGATACCGTTATCGGTCACCACCAGCTGAACCGCTTCCGGCTGTTCCCGAAGTTCGACTTTCACCTGATGCGACGGTTTCTCCGCGTCGATGCGGCAGGCATCGAGCGCATTCTCCACCAGGTTGACTAGCAGGGAGCGGATCATCTGCGGATCGCATTCGAAACGGCCGTCGCCGCTCATCGCGCACTCCAGATCGATCTGCATCTTTTTCGCCCGCTCGACCATCAGATTGCAGACATCTTTGGCGAGATCGCTGCCGGTGATCGTCTCCCAGTTCGGTTCGCGATCTTTGGCGTAGTATAGTATGTCCATCACCATCGAGCGAATCCGCTCGACATTGCGAAGCGCGATATCCCATCCCTTATCGATCCGCGCCCGATCGTCTTTCTTAAGGCCCGAATTGATCAGATAAATGCCGCCATCGAGCGAGTTGAGCAACCCTTTGATGCCGTGCGAGATCGTGCCGATCAGCATCCCCACCGAGGCCAGCTTGTCCTGCAACTGGCGGAGCTGGGTGATATCGGCACTCATCTCGATCACGTTTTCGATCTCGCCGTTCTCGCCCCGCACCGGCGCGGTGTGGACCAGCACGTTAATTGTCTCGCCGGTCTGAGACGTCACAACCTCTTCGTGCGAGTGGGTGAGGCCGTCACGGAAGGTCTGCTGTACCGTGCACGGCACGCACTCTTTGGTGCGGTGCTTGTACACATCGTAGCACTTGCGGCCATAGCCGACACCAAACGTCTCCCGATGTAGCCGGTTAGCGTCGACAATATTCAGTTCGCGATCCTGAATCGAGATAAAGCAGGGCACATCCTCGAACAACTGGCGGTACTTGCGCTGGCTGTCCCGAAGCTGCTTTTGCAGGTTCTTCAACTCCGTGACATCGGTTGACATCTCGATTACCTCGGCGACCTCGCCGTTTTCCCCGAGAATCGGGGTCGTGTAAACCAGCACCGAGACCGCACGGCCGTCGAGCGTTCTTACCAGCTCCTCGCTCCGATGTTTTTGTCCGTCGTGGAACGTGCGTGCCACCGGGCAATCCTCGCATGGCTCGGGCCGCTGCTTGTAAACCTGGTAGCAGAAGCGACCCTGGTAATCGCCGAAATCGGATCGAAACGACTCGTTGGCGGCGACTATGCGAAAATTCCGATCCTGCACGGTCAGATAACCGGGCAGGGCATCGAAGACTTTATCACTGTACCGACGTCGCTGGTTTTCCATGCAGGCCACCTCTGCCGGGCAGTCACGCTCGCGCGCTATGCCACGTGCTCGATCTTGAGCGTCTTGCGCACGTTGAACAGGATCGTCTCATCGTCTACCGGCTTGTCGAGGTACCCTTCAGGCGGCGGGACAGGACGATCGTATATCAATTTCCGCATCTCCGGCTTGCCAGTGATAATGCAAACAGGAATCTGCTTAGTCTCCGGAGTGTGTCTCAGCAGCTCGAATACTTCGATACCGGATTTACCGGGCATGGAGATATCGAGCGTGATTAGATCCGGTTTCTCGGAGCGGGCAAGCTCGAACGCCCGGTTGCCGTCGCTGGCGGAAATCACTGTGGCGCCGTGATCTTCCAGCACCGTTGATACAAACGTCACGAAGTCCGGCTCATCATCGGCGACAAGTATGCGATAACCGGCCAGGCTCGCAGCAACTGCTGCTACCGGTACTACCTCGGCAGGAACGGCCACTACCTCCGGTTTCCACACTAGGGCGTTGGCGCACAGGTTGACCAACTGTGTGACTTTCATGTCCAGCTTGTAGTGTTTGATCAGATCGGCCAAGCCGTCGACACAGTTATGGCAGGTAGTCACGACAATCTTGGCGCCGGTTGCCTTAAGCTGATCGGCTTTAATCTTCGCGGACTTCAAGCGTCGGGGCGTGTACTCGGACATCGACATCGCCCCGCCGCCGCCGGTACAGCAGTAATTCTCGGCCCGATTGGGATACATTTCACGAAAGTCGGAGCAGATGAGCTGCAGCAGTTCGCGCGGCTCCTCGGTCACGCCGCAGCCGCGGGCGTAGTTGCAGGAGTCGTGAAAGGTAACCGGGATGTCGTTCCTGGTCTTGTCGACTTTGATTCGCCCCTCCCTGATATAGCGAAGCATGGTCTCGATAGAGCTCTCCATCCTGAAATCGACATCCATCTTCGCCCAGTTCTGCCCCTCGCAGCGAGTGGAGCGGTAGCCGTGACCGCATTCTGAGATAACCAGTGTCCGGCCGCCCAGCTCCTGTACTTTCTCGAACAACCGGCGCGAGCAGGCCCCACCCAAATCGTCGTCGCCGGAGAACAAACCGAAATTGGTCATGTCCCAGCCCTCCGACGGCATAGTCCAGTCCTCGCCGGCGGCGTTGAAAATCATCGCCGCATCGGAGATAGTCCTCGGATCGTACTTCACCTCGCGCGGATTGATCGAGTAAACGACATTGGCGTCCTGCTTGTCGATCGGGATACCCGGGTAGTTTTCTCCGTATTCCATGCGCATCTCGTCGGTCAACCATTGCAGGGTGTCGACATAGTCCTCTTTCAACACCCCCATTTGGTTGCCGATTTCCCACTGATCCTTGCTGACTACCGCCACGCCCTCGGGCATCACGCCGACCGAAACCAGCAGGCCGCGCGCCATACGGTTAAACGTGGGCAGGTCGACACCCATGGGGCAGTTGATCGTGCAGCGACGACAATTCGTGCACTTGCCGAACACGATGTCTTTGAGGTCTTCGAGATCCTGATCGGTATAGAGGCTTTTCGCGTGCACCCACCAGGGGAACATCCGGCCGGTCCAGTCGTAGTGGCGCTTGAAAATGCGCCGTAACTGGTCGCCCTTCCAGGCGGGCGCGTAGGTGGGATCGCCCGGATTCGCCAATACATAATGACAAGACTCGATACAGTTGCCGCAGTGAACACAGCCCAGCAGCGAACCGACAATCTGGCGATTGAGCTTCTTGCCCAGGCGCTCGATAACGATTTCAGCTTTGTGTGATCTTGTTGTCAGCGTGGTTTCCATCAGTTACATCCTCTATCGCTGCGGGGCCGCCCGCCTGATCGGGAATACGCCGCGGCGGCCAAGGGTTTTGCCTAAGTAATACCGCGTAAACGGGTAATACAGGTAGTGTGAGATTTTCGAGAAGGGGACATAAACAAGGAAGAACGACCCCATCAGGAAGAACGCGTATGCCTGCCAGTCGCCGTTGCTGTAGTCGTTGGGCGCTGCCAGAACACCCAGTCCGAACCAGGCTGTCAGAAGCCAGACCGCGAAATGGTCATCGGGGGAGCTGATTGCCCGCACGTAGATATTGCTGATTCGTCGAATGATCCGGAGCAAGCCGACGACAAAAGCCGCGCCGATGACAATCCTAAAAATAGTCGCCAGTGTGGGCGGCAGCGGGCCGCCTTTGAAGTAAAACGATATCGAAAACATGAGCGCTATTGCCGCGGTCACACCCAGATGGAAGACCACGAACTGGAGATAGAGAAAGAACTTGGTTCGAGTCGATTCCATTGCCCACGGCATCGCGACATTGGCCCACGAATAGACAATGCTCTTGCGGGGTTTGGCGCTTCCCGCGCTGGTCGGCGCCTGGCGCTCCATCCCCGCCGGAAAACGGGTCAGCCAGTAAACTCGAATAATGTAGACTACAGCCATGAAACAAAGAGCCGCATCATGAAGCGTACCGCGAACGAATTCCAGGCTCATTGTCCTACCTCCCTCTCTGCGCGGCTATTGCCGCCAGTTGTTTCTGGAACGGCAGGTACTCACGGTTGTCGAACAGGCACACGACGACGTCGGTGATGCCGGTCTGGCGCATCAGATAATCGCCGATCACGCCCAGGGTGATACGAGCGCTGAGATCGAGCGGCACGCCGTAAAACCCGGCCCCCATCGGGGGAAAGGCAATCGCCCGAATTCCCTTTTCCTCTGCTTTCACCAGGCAGTTCTGGACAGTCAGTTTGAGTTTCGCTTCCAGATCCTCCTCTTGAAACCGGGGACCCACCGCATGAATGATGTACTCTGCCTTCATGTCACCGGCGGCGGTGATGACAACGTCGCCCGTCGCCAGCGGCCCGAGACCATTGAGTTCCTCCTGCACAGCCGGGCCGCCGCGCTGGGCGATTGCGGTCCCGAACCCGGAGCCGAGCGCCAGATCAGGCCGGGCATAGTACACGAACGACTCGATCGCCTGGACGGTGATATCCCCTTTCACCAGGCGCAATGTGGTCTTCTTGATCTTGAGTGTATCCGACGCGTCACCCTGAGTGCGATCCACTGCCGGTGTCGCTTCACTACTCACTTTGACTTGATCAGCCATGCCAACAACCTCGCAAATACATATCCTCACTGATTATCAGCCATTGACGGAACCCCGCGGATGCACTGCCTGAGCTGTTCGAGATCGAACGGCTTGCGAATCCAGCCGAAAACTTCGCGATCGCAGTAATCGTCGATATCGCGACTGCGTGATGAGAGAATTATCCGCGCCACCGGAATGCGAATGTCGCCAAATAAGCTGTTGCAGATGCTGCCGGTGCGTTTCTTGCCGAACGCGCAATCTACCACGACATAGTCGGGCCGGAAGTACTGAATGGCGACAGCCGCGTCGTACTCGCTGACACAAAACTTCACCCTGAGCCCTTCGACCTGCTCCACTTTCTCCTGGCTCTTCAGAATGGAACTCGATCCGGTGAGAATCAGCACGTTCAGCCCCTGGCCGTGGACCAGCTTGTAGTATTCGCAGTCGGTGCAGGACGTATCGCACATCAGGTTGAGACAGCCCAGCCCGCCTGGGAGCTCTTTGAGCTCATAGCAGCGGCGGGCTCGCGATCGAAAGGTGATGCAGTCACGGCATTCGGGCTTGATCTCGCCGCCCGCCGCCAGAAACTCCCAGCAGTACTGATGCATGACGGGCGTAGTTTCTTCAACGGCGCCAAGGTGCGCAGACTTGGTGGTGCCAAGAACACCTAATTCGCCAGTCGGGATGCGAAAGTGCCCGCCCAGGGTGCGGTATGACTTGACCTTCCCAGCCCGGACCCACTTGAGCACCGTATCGGGTGAGACCGCCAGCAGGCGTGCCGCCTGAGTGGTGGTCAGGTAGTCCTTGTTAGGGTCTGGTCGGTCCATTTATGACATTTCTGAATTTTCTGAATTTGGAGAAATATACCTATATGTCGGCGACGGTCAACAGGAATTTAGGAAAATTTTCACAAAGTCGAGCACAGGGCCGTCTGAGCGCAATAAGCTATCCACAAGCAGCACAATAACATACTCGATCAGTACAAATAACCAGACTAACACGGTCTTATAAGATGTCTTATATTTGTTGCGCAGAATCAGTGGCCCTTGTGAGTTTACCGGTCGTGGCGTAACTTGGCGTAAGGAGTCGGTTCGCAGAACATTCACGAGGAAGTTAATGGCCCATAGGAGACACTAACTATGCCACTTATCGATCTTCAGTCCGTCAAAGAGCTTGAACTCACCAAGGGTATTCGCGCGAGGGTGGTGAGTACCGGCAATGTCAGCGTGGCGCATGTCATTTTGGACGATGGCGCGGTGCTGCCGGTGCACTCGCATCACAACGAGCAGATAGTGGATGTGATTGAAGGAGAGATGGAGTTGACAGTCGAGGGTATACCTTATCGACTGACCGCGGGGCATCCGTTCGTGTTGCCGCCGATGACACCGCACGGAGCGCGGGCGATCAAGCGGTGTTACGTGATCGACATCTTTCATCCCGTACGCGAGGATTTTGTCCGCGCGACTGCGCACACATAGGTGGCTCACCCTCCGGGTGGGATGAAAACCTTTTAAGGTGTGATTTAGAAAGCGCGATGTCGGGTTTCTCGCACGAATGGTTAACGCTCGGAACCCGACCTACCAGACTGATCGCGCCGGTGCGACCGAATCGTAAGACCAAGCATCCTCACGTATCTATCGATCAGTACATCACGTGGACCGGCGACAACGGCTTCCCGTACGATCCCTGGCTTCGGGTGCACGCCAAAGCAGGCGGGCGGATAATCAAGCCGTGCCACACGGCGATGCGGATTGTCGGGGCAGTTGCGGAGTGGGAGTCATGGACCGGTATGACATGTCCGCGCAGTGGCGACTATGTGATCCCCGGCGCGCTCGTGCCGGTGCGTATTGATGTCGCAAAGAACGAGGGCTCATACATTGAACCGAATGTCTGGATGTGGCATGGGGGGGTAGCCCGGTAGCCCACAGCTTGCTGTGGGTAGTTACATTCTCCGAGATGACCATCGTACCTCTAATAAGCACGTATGCCCCGCTCCGCCTTCGGCGGACGGTGGGGGGAGATTCCTCGATGATGTCCCATTGCTTACATCCCTTTGTCGGAAAGATAACATGGAATAGGGTCTTTGTCATCCAGCATTTTGTGAATCCGGACTCCTCACTCCCGCCCAAAGGGTGGGGCACCTTGTGGAATCTTCACCCACCGCAAGCGGTGGGGCACCGAGACTTTACTCTCCTGCGGGTGCTGTCAACTGCCCCACGCGAGGGTCGCGGAGTTTGCGGCGGATCGGGACGGTGTAACGGCTGTGGTGCTCGTCGCCCACCTCAAACGTGAACGAGCGCTCTAGTTCGTTAGCCAGCGCTTCCGGCTTGAGCACTAACTCGGCTGTGACGGTCTGGCCTGGGCCGACGGTTGGTGGAAGAGTCAGCGTGCCAATATCCTCCACCCCGGCTATTAAACTGATAGCAAGCTCTTTGTCCGAGACATTGGTTATCTCAAGCGATGCCCGGTCGCGAACCGCCTCGCCGTACTGCGAGATGTCCAGTTTGAACGGCTCCAGCCGCAGCGGGAAGGTCGAATCGGGCCGCGGGACGACGTACGAGATGATCTTAACAGTGTGAGGGTCGGCCAGACCGGCAATCTCAATCACCGGCGTCTTGACTACGCGCTCGAAATACAACCGCGACGAAAAAATTATCTCCAGCCGTGCGCTGTCGCCCGGAGGCACTATCTCTTTATCGAGCGGCGCCTGCGTGCAACCGCAGCCCGGATTGACTTTGGCGATTTTCATTTCCTGGTCGCCGGTATTGTGCAGCCAGAAGACGTGCGCGACTTTCGAGTTCTGGGGGATGTAGCCGAAATCAAACTCAGGCTCAGGTATAGTCAACAACGGTCCGGCCCATACGGATGTCGCGGGCAGGATCGCAACTGCAGTCGCTATCAACACAGCATTCATTCTGTTCATCATATTCTCCAATCGGTGTATGCCCATTATACTCGGCCGCAGTCGCCGCCGTTCGAGGCTGTCATGGCGGGTCAGTTGCGCAGCCGCAGTAATATATCCTCTCTTGGGACGCTCGTGGCAAGAAAAGCGTTACCGATTTATATCTTGATCTCGGCCGTCCTGGCCGGTAGCGTATATCAAGTGCAGTAACGCCCTTTGGCCGAGGAGTTCCGAATCCGGGTATGAATATTGACCCCACCATTTTCAAAGCCTATGATATCAGGGGCACGACGCCCGAGCAGCTTAGCGGCGAGACCGCGTATCATATCGGGGCGGCCCTGGCGGCCTATCTTCGCCCCAAGACAGTGGCGGTCGGTCGCGATATGAGGGTTTCATCGGATGAGCTGGCCGAGAATCTCATCAGGGGGCTGAACGACTCCGGCTCCGATGTGGTCGACCTGGGACTCTGCTCCACCGACGGTCTCTACTACGCGGTCGGCAAGTTCGATTACGACGGCGGCGTGATGATCACCGCCAGCCATAATCCGAAACAGTATAACGGCTTCAAAATCTGCCGCGCCAAGGCCGAGCCGCTTTCCGGTGAACTGGGGCTTCGCCAGATGCTGGAAGCGATCCAAAAAGACCAGCACCTCGTGACCATTCCGTCGCGGGGCGTCACGATCCGCAAGGACATTGCCGAGAATTACGCTGCGCACTGCCTGTCGTTTATCGAGGTATCGAAAGTCAAACCGTATCGTATCGTGATTGACGCCGGCAACGGGATGGCCGGTCTCACCCTGCCGCCGGTTCTTGGTAAGCTGCCGATTCAGGTGACGCCGCTGTATTTCGAGCTGGACGGCAGTTTCCCCAATCACCCGGCATCGCCGATAGAGTTAGAAAACCTGGCCGATTTGCAGAAGAAGATCGCCGAGACCAAAGCAGATTTCGGGGTGGCGTTCGATGGCGACGCGGACCGGATGTTCTTAGTCGATGAATTCGGTAAGCAGCTCGGCGGCGACATGGTGACCGCGCTGGTGGCCAAATCTCTCCTTGCGAAACATCCCGGAGAAACGGTGCTTTACAACTTGATTTGCTCGCGCGCCGTGCCGGGGCTGATCGAGCGCTCCGGCGGCAAGGCGATTCGCACGCGGGTGGGGCACGCGTTGATCAAGCCGCTCATGAAGAAGCACAACGCCGTTTTTGGCGGCGAACATTCCGGGCATTTTTATTTTCGCGATTTCTGGTTTGCCGACTCCGGCCTGATCGCGTTTCTGGTCTGCCTGGAACTCATCTCTACCGAAGGCAAACCGCTGCATGAGATGGTCAAGCAGATCGATCCGTATGTCCGGTCAGGCGAGATTAACAGCCGGGTGAATTCAATCGCGGAGACAATTGCGCGGGTCAAGCAGGCGTTTGTAGCGGGCCGACAGGACGAGATCGACGGGCTTACGGTCACATTCGACGATTTCTGGTTCAACCTGCGGCCGTCGAATACCGAGCCGCTGCTGCGCCTGAATGTCGAAGCCGACAACGCGACACTGCTGAAGACCAAAACCGACGAGATCCTCAAGATCATTCGAGGTTGAGTTATGGCGTCCAAGGGCAAGGTATTGGTGGTCGATGACGATCCGATGCTGCGCACGCTGCTTGTCGATACCCTGACGGCGATCGGTTACGAATCGACGGCGGCATCCGATGGGGTCGAGGCGATGGCGCTGTTGCGCGAAGAGGGACATCACGATTTCGATCTGGTCATTACCGATATCAAGATGCCCCACATGGACGGACTCACACTGACCAAGAAAATCAGGCGGGCGTGTCCGTTGCTTCCGGTGCTGTTTATTACTGGGGTAGTATCGGAAGAGACGATGGCGGCGGCCGCGCCTGATGGTTATCTCTCCAAGCCGTTTCGTATCGAGCTCCTCGAGGACCTGATCGAGAAGACGCTCAAAGCCAACCGCACCGGGAAGCGTCTGCCGCCGCCGCGACGAATTCTGATTGATGTGGCCGAGGATGAACTCCGCGACAGGTTGACCGAAACCCTCTCGCTCGGCAATTACCTGTCGTTTGCAGCGGCGGGCGGCGACGAGGCTCTCGAGGAACTTCAGCGCGGCAGTTTCGATGCGATTATCGCGGGAATCGACACCACTTCTGCCGAGAACACGGAGCGCCTGGCCCGTTTGCGCGAAGCCTGTCCAGATTTGCCTCTGGTTCTGGCCGGCGCACCGCAGGCGATCTCCGCCGCGGAGCAGGCCTCGCTGACACTACGCGCGGCGGGCTGCATTTCGCAGCCGATCCGGTCCGAGGAACTGCTAACGCTCCTGGATCGAACGCTCAATCCGGATACACGCCACAACAACTGAGAACGATGCGGCGGGTCGTCATCTGCCGGCGAATATATGAACGTGCCCGGCAGATGCCCTCATCTGCCGGCGGATGGCAGCTCTTCATGCGAGAGTAATCTCCATCCCACCCGCAAGCGGATGGGCCACCGAGGCTCATCCTCCGACGGCTTTGTGTCCGTGCCCGGCAGATGCCCTCATCTGCCGGCGGATGGCAGCTCTTCATGCCAGAGTAATCTCCATCCCACCCGCAGCCGGGTGGGCCACCAGGAGTCGTCTGCGGCAGAGTCGTCTCATCCCCACCCAAAAGGTGGGGCTCCGGGTGCGACGGCCATCGTGTCGGGATGACAAGCATCCCGACCTACACCCTTGGGGCCTCCTCTCGTACGTCTTCCGTTTCTTGTTGCTTCTATCCGCCGGTGCGTGATGTTTGTCCGACCTGAACGGCGGCGTTAACTCATGAAACGGCTTCTTCACTATGAGATAGCAGAGAAATTAGGCGAGGGGAAGAACGGCATCACTTGGTCGGCTATCGACTCGACTTCACAGCGGGCGGTGGTCATCAAGGAAATGCGTCGCCCGCACGCTGCTGACGAGGCTTGGCGACAGCGATTTCTTGCATCAATGGAGCAAATAAACGCGCTCGAGCATGCCGGCATCGCCCGCTTCTACGCTTTGGAAGAGGCCGACGGCTGCTGGTTTGTTGCCAGGCAGTATGTCGACGGTCAGGATGTCTCTGCACTTGCGATTAGTGCTCCCGTCGAATACGACCGCTGGCTGAACCTAGCTCTGGAGCTGGCGTGCACTCTCAAGTCAATTCACGACACCGGCCTGGTGCACGGCAATGTCACCTCATCGAATGTGTTTGTCGACTCTCAGGGCCGGACACGGCTGGTCGACTCCGGGCTGGGGGCCATCGCAACGGGACTACCAAACGCAGAGCAGTCCGTATTTCTCGCTCCCGAATTGTCCCGTGGCGCCCAGGCCACACCGTCAGGCGACCTGTATGCGCTCGGTGTCGTCCTATATCACCTCCTGACCGGTCAGATTCCCCAGGGTTCACCGCCGGTCGTCTTCTCGCAGTTCTCGGAACAGCAGGCTCCCGGGGTGGCGCGGCTGCTGCTCGGACGGCTCCTGGCGGCATCCCCGGGCGAACGGTTTGCGTCGGCCGAAGAACTGATATTGACGATTCAGGCCATGATGTCGCTCGAGACCGAGCCGGCGACCGTCGAACGCAGGAAATGGTCTCTCGGTCCGAGGCAGTACCTGATGATCTCGGTTCTCGTATTGCTGCTGGTTATACTCTGGTTGGTGGTTACGTCGCAGCCGAAATAGGCCCGCGAGAGCCTGCCTGCCGTAGGCGCACCTGCCCGGGGATCATCTGTACGAACATGAGAGACCCCAGTCCTAACACCGCCCCGGCCACGAACGGAATTCGATAGTCTACCGCCCAGAGCAGTCCGCCGACAACGGGAAACACCACCGCGCCGATATGGTTGATCGTAAACCCGACCGCCATGCTCGGGGCAACGTCTTTGGGATCGCCGATCTTCTGAAAGAATGTCCGAATGGCGACCGCGAAATTGAAGAAGATATGGTCGGCCATGTACAGAAGCGCCACCAGCCACTTGGAATCGACCAAGGCATAGCCGAGGAATATGAACACCGATGAAAAATACTCCAGCGAAAGCACCTTGCGTTCATCGAAACGCACGATCGCCCAGCCGATCGCCGGACTTAGAAAGTAGTTCACCACGTTGTTGATGACGAACAGCACGGTGATTTCCTGAACATCGAATCCGAATTTCTTCACCATGAGGAAAACCGAGAAGGCGACAAAGATCTGCCGCCGCGCTCCGGCCAGGAAGGTCAGTACATAGTAGAGCCAGTACTGTCTGCGCAAGATCATCGTGGTGTGCTGGACCGGCAAGTCGTCGCGGGTCGGCTTCTGCAGCAGGCCCCACACGCCTGAGAGCGCGATCATGCCGCCCAATAGCCCATAGAGCCACACGTACGGCAGGTACGGTGTCAGTACGAAAATCAGCAGGCCGACCGCGATATTGGCCCCCGCGCTGATCCCGCGCAATTTGCCCAGCACCAGCGGCGATGTTTTCTCGTCGAAATACTGCAAAGTAAGCGACTGGTTCGTGGTTTCGTAGTAGTGGAAACCGAGGCTCATCACCAGCGTGGTGCCGATCAGGCCGAGATACGACGGAAACAAGCCAGTAATGGCGACACCGATACCGAGAGTTAGCACCGACAGCGCCGAGATGCGATGCTCCTTGAGCAGCAGCATAACCAGCACCACCAGCAGCGCCAGGAACCCCGGAATCTCGCGCACCGATTGAATGATCCCCATCTGGTTACCGTCGATCCCCACCACGTTGACCGAAAAGTTATCGAACAGGGTGCGCCAGGCCTGCAGGCCCATGGTCGAGCTGATGGTCAGGACCATGAGAAAGCGGTACATCGGCTGTGCGGAGAGGCGTGACGAGTCAAGCATGAGGGCTAATATAGCAGGTCGGGATGCTTGCTATGACGATATTATGTTTTGTAGGTCGAAACGAGGCCGCTTCGGGCCGTTTCGACATTACCCGATTGTCCCGGAGATCGTCCTTGTTTTCCTTAATTCTTGGTGCGCGGGAGTCGTCTCACTCCCACCCAAAGGATGGGGCACCGGGGTTGTTTGTATGCGAAACGAATCTCGCTCTCTTCTGATCGGCGGGGTTACATCCCCCCCTTGGCAATCGACGGCAGGCGCGGAGGCCTGCCGATCAGTTACAAGGGCACCTCAATCCCACCATAAATGGTGGGCCACCGAGGGTGTGACGTCCG
The DNA here is from genome assembly GCA_040752815.1 of Candidatus Zixiibacteriota bacterium. Lineage (NCBI taxonomy): Bacteria > Pseudomonadati > Candidatus Zixiibacteriota > Candidatus Zixiibacteriota bacterium. The sequence goes on along the minus strand of JBFMGC010000031.1, from coordinate 19,488 downwards.
AGGGATCTCTCCATCCCACCGCAAGCGGTGGGCCACCAGGCAACGGTGTGTGAACTTGCCAGGCAGATGTCCTCATCTGCCGGCGGAGGGGAGCACGCTCTTCGGCGATGACCACCAGATTCATCCCAGGGCAAGCCCTGGGGCACCGATGGTGTGCCGCGCGAGGGGCATCTCAATCCCACCCGCAAGCGGGTGGGCCACCGGACGCGGGTGGGCCACCGATCCCTGTCGGTCGGAGATTTACGAGAACAAGAAATACGGTCATCGGCCAGAGCTGCGGTAGAATCCGATTCAATGAAACGCCCATGTACCAGGTCAATCTTTGCGGTGTGATGATGTAAACGAAGAAAAAACCGATTACCATTACCAATAATACCATCATCCCGCTCAGCCAGTAGCGTTGTTTGAATCGCCGCCAGTCAGCCCCGGCCAGGGCGAACGTCAGTATAATCACCACACTCATACCGCCGCCGAAAGAGCTCACCTCTTTGACAAATGCCGCCGCTACTTCCTGATAGCGCGACCAGTCACCGAGCTTTTCGACTATCGCGCCCCAACCCTGGAGCGCCAGGAGACCGTCGGGCGGAGCAAACGCGATCTTGAACACAACCAGCGCGAGCAGGGCCGGTGCGGCGCCAAGCGCCAGTGCGAGCATATCGCGGCCCAACTGCCGCCACTCGCGACCAACCGCCGCCGGCAGCAGACGCGCAGTTGCCAGAGCAACGAGAAAGAGTAGTCCCTCGTTCTTGGTCCAGACGGCCAGCGACACCGCCATGCCTGACAGGACCAGCCAGCCGCGACGTTTGCCGGGATCGCAATCGTATACAGCCAGGAGTATCACGGTTGTCAGGAAGAAGAACCCGACCGGGACATCGGCGTACTGCGCGGCGCTATGTCGCACGAAAAACGGTGTACCCGCCAGAGCGATCAGTCCGAGTGCCGCCGCAACCTGCCCGGATAACACTCTCAGACCGGCGTACAGCACAGCACCGGTCGCTAGGAAGAACAAGGCCGCGATGAAAATCGGGACCAGAACTGTCTCACCGCCTGCGTGCTTCCAGAGCAACGCCACTGAACCCGGCAGTCCGAGCGGATAATCGGGGCTGGACCAGAACAGCTCAGGTGAAAAGCTGTCGGCCTAATACGATGCCAACCGGTAGAGAAAGCGGGCGCGAAGGTTCCAGATCGCCCAGGCGTCCCACAGCCCGTGCGGGTGGCGCAGCGCAAAGGAGACAAACCCGCATACGGCCAGACCGGCCGCAGCAACACCGCCCCACAAGGCCAGTATCCGCTCCGGCGAGCGCGGGCGTGGGGAGGTCGGGCGACAGCGAGGCGGCGGCCGATGGTGAAGCGTCTGTTTTCCCGTGCACATGCTTTGTCGCAAACAAGAAGATCGCAGCGACAATCATCATGAGGGCGTGGACCAGCGCCGCCCTCCGACTCTCGGGGGTGAAGAGGAGCGACCAGATGAAGAAGCGGATCGAGCTGTACCACAATCCCAAAGGAGCGGCGAGCGCAACCCGGAGAAGGCGATTGGAAGTGTCCGCTACTGAACCCGGCCAATAGCGAGTGAGCAGAAGCCAGGCGACCAGCGACGGCAGCAGTATACCTGCCGCGATCAGGAGCGCTGACAAAGTCACCGGCTCACTCCGCTGTACAGACTCACGCCTTTGCCGTAGTCACAAATGAGTCTCAAATTCTCACGGACCCAGTGAAGTTCCGGGGAATCGTCGGAGTGGAAGTTACCGACCACCAACGGCTGCTCTGCCCCCTGAACGAGCACTGTGGGCGCGAGCTCGTACTGGGCGAGAAACCAGCCGCCGCCGTGCTGACCGTCGTCGCGGTATCCTGCTACCCGATGAAACTGGAGGGTATCTCGGAGCGCGTCGAACCGGGCGGTGTACGTGGTGATGTCGTCAGGTTTGATTCGGCCAGGAAAACGGAGCGCCGGCCACGTGACCACACCCGGCAGGTTATAGACCGCAAGGCCGGTCACGAGGGCGACCCCAGCTAGGGCGCGCCAGTTGATCGTCGTGGGGATAGTTGCCACGCCTGTTTACTCCTCTCGATACCGGATTTCACACGAGTGCGGAGGTATAGTCGTTTCGTAAGGCTGATAAATCAACTTTGAGGCGCAGATAAAACAAGCCGGGTCGCGTCCTTGCGAGGCGTGGGACAGTCGTCCAGCTTCCCTAAGCGGACCCCGGCGAGCCGAAGGGAGTATGGGCCATACTGCGGCGGTATTTTAATGGGGCACAGGCGAGTATGTCAAGAGACAATTTTTCGGCACTGGAATCTCCACGGCCAGAAAGAGTTAGGCGATTCTCTCAGGTACCTAGGCTTCGCGACGCCGCTGTTGAATCGCCGTGACGGGCGATGCGGCCTGCAAATGGGTGAAGTGCAGACATCACCTTTTACCGTCAACGAGGACTCCGCAAACTACTTACGGGCCGATCAAGGTTGTTGACTGCCGGCACAAAACCGGTATAATTGCCGTTTGCCGTAAGGACCCCGTCGTCTAGTGGTTAGGACCTCGCCCTTTCACGGCGGTAACACGGGTTCGACTCCCGTCGGGGTCATTTTATTCTGACTGGCCCGCCTGCTTCTGGACCGGTAGTTCCGCGCGCGACATGTCCTGGCTCACTACACTGGTAATCGCTGTCGGCCTGGGGATGGACGCTTTCGCGGTCGCGTTGGTGATCGGCTCGCAGCGTCAGAGTCTGACTTTCCGCCCGTTCTTCCGCCTCACTTTCCATTTCGGTCTGTTTCAGTTCATGATGCCGGTGATCGGCTGGTACTGCGGCTCACAGGTGGAGCACTACATCCGCAATTTCGACCACTGGCTTGCGTTCGTGCTGCTGGCGGTTATCGGAATCAGGATGATACGCGAGTCGTTCTCCTCCGAACACCAGCGCGTCACCCGGGCCGATCCCACTCGCAAGAGGAGCCTGGTGGCCTTGTCGCTGGCGACCAGTATCGACGCGCTCACGGTCGGCCTGAGCATGGCGTTCCTTCAGGTCGAGATCTGGACACCGAGCGCAATTATCGGCCTGGTGGCCGCTGCCATGACCGGAGTCGGCATGGTTTCAGGCCGCCGATTAGGGATCAAGTTCGGCAAACGGATGGAGCTAATAGGAGGGATTATACTGATCCTGATCGGGCTCAAGATCGTCCTCGAGCACACCGTGTGACCTCAGGCTCGAATGGCAGAGTGGTTTTGCGGTACGCCGTTCGTGGCAAGATCATTCGGCCTCGTACCCTACAGGCACATCTTCACCCAGCAGATCAGCACGTCACTCTCCAAATCCGTCGTCCCTGTCACGTCTCGGTAGGTCGGGTCGCTTCGGCGGTGGCACACAGCAGGGTGTCGGGCCGAAGCCGTTTACGTATCCCGCCAGCATGACCAGGTCATTCAGGCTGATGCGATCATTGCAGTCCATGTCTACCGCACCGACGGGAACATACAGATCAGGCGACGCCTGAAAGAAATAGTACTCCAGGAGTAAGTGCACATCGGCCGCGGTCACCTGGCCGTCCATGTCGGCGTCGCCGCAGACCATGTTATCGCAGGCGGGTTCAAGCGCGCCAATTATGGTGCCATCCCAGTAGTTGTTCGCCGGCGCACAGGGGGAGTAGGCGGAGAGGTGGTAGTCGCCGGTGGCGGTGTCGCAGAACATGGGGTCGGCTGACATATTACCGTTGATTGCTATCTGATCAGCAATACATCCCGTCCAGTCACCTTCAGTGTTACCTGCTATATCGCATCTCCGAATGGTAGCACTTGCCATGCTGTCACAATACATGGCGACCCCGATATTCGAAGCGATCAGACATCTCTCCAACACCATATCCGCTTCCCCAACGTAGACTACGGATTCGTGCCCCGTAGAATTAGTGTGCCAAGTACCAGTTCCCGAGAGAACAGAACTGCCGAGCGGGCAATCGTAGAGCGGCTCGGCGTAATTGTTAGCTAGTGTGTTTGCCTCTGTGAACGGTGAGCCACGGAAACATCTTATAGCGGCGCCCCAGGTGGCGGAGTTGTTAATCATCAAGTTTCGGATGATTGTCGGGCTGCCGCCCGAGACACCAATGGCTCCACCCGAGGGCGCATGGTTGCCGAAGATAGTATTATCCGTGATAATAGCATTCGAATTCCGACAACTGATGCCGCCACCCATCACCCCCCCAAAGCAATGACTAGCCACGATATTCCCCACTATCTGATTGTGTTCAATTCGTGGAGAGGAGGCGTCGCAAAAAATCGCACCTCCGTTTGTTCCCTCATTCCCCGTGATTATGCAGTTCCTGATCGTGGGGCTCCCGCCCGAGCAGATGATGGCCCCCCCGCCGGAGTAGGTGATGGGCCATCCCGGAGGTCTGTCGTGTACAGCTCCCGTGATCGTGAATCCGTCGAGCACGGCACTATTTGTCTCTCCATTTGAGAACACGAAGGCACGGACCGCTGGGCAGTACCTCATCCAAAGGTAAGGCACGCACTCATTGGTATCGAGCTCACATCTCACTACCGTCGTCTCAGCGCCTTCCTTGGACGCCAGGACGATGTCTTTCCCTCTGAAGCTGATTTCCTGATTCCCGTCTCCGCTGTAAGTACCTGCTGCCACCAATACCGTATCCCCGGCCGCCGCGGCGTCTATGCCGTGCTGAATGGTGGCAAAGGGATACTGTTCCGAGCCGTCGCCCGTCTCATCGCTGCCGTCGATCGCCACGTGCCAGGCACGACGAGCCATCTGCTTGGTCCAGAGGGCTATATACGGAGAGGTCTTGCCTCCTGCGGTAGTGAAGTTGCCTCCAACGACAAGCTTGCCGTCGTAAACTGTCATAGCCATGGGCGAAGCGAACACACCGGAACCCACGCCGGAACCCAAAGAAGTCCATGTACTGCCATCCCAAGCGGCGATGTCATACAGGCTGGTATCAGCAAGGCTCCCTCCGGCTATCAAATGATTTTCGTAGACCTCGAGACAGCCGATTCCTTGACTGAAAGCTTCGTCAAGTATGGATGTCGAATCGCTCCCATCCCAAGCGAAAAGTCCCATAGCGGAATAGCCCATAAAGTCATTGAAGTACGTGGAGAGAATCAACTTGTTGTCGTATTCTATCACTGGGCCGCCACCTCCCGGAAGTATCGACCAGGTGCTGCCATCCCATATTCCAGCTCTACCCGCGAAGTAGCTGCCCTGGAAGATGACAAAACTCGCCACCAAATGTCCTTGGTAGACTGTAAGTCCGCATACCGTAGACCACCAGCCTAAGTACCCGGGCTCGTGGTACACGATGGACCATCCTGTGCCATCCCAAGAAGCAATATCTGTTCCGTATAGCCACATGTTATTGCCCGCTATTAAATTCCCGTTGTACACCGTTAGCGCTGGGGCAGCACCGGACAGACCCGCACCGAGAGGTGACCATGAGTTTCCATTCCAGGCGGCTATGTGATTGACACTATTGCCATCGGCGGTAGTGAAGTCTCCGCAAGCTATTAGTTCATTGTTGTATACGGTCAGCGCATTAACAGCGTCGTTCATGCCTGATCCCAACGCCGACCATGAGGTACCATCCCAGGCGGCGATATGATTGACCGTCATCCCACCAGCCGTGGTGAAGTTGCCGGCCGTAATAAGTTTTCCGTAGTAAACGGCAAGTGCCCAAACCGGGCCATCAACTCCACCTCCGGAGGTGGCAATGCTGTTATCCCAGTAGATATCATCCGGGTGGTCTGAAACAACCTGTCCCATCACCGCCAGGGCAGGGCACGACCCAACCATGACCGCAGCAGCGGCCATCAAGATTGCTATCCGCATACGCAACTCCTTTGTTCGAAAGATACCCGCGCCGGGGGGACAGATCTTAGATGAGGAGTGAAGCGGACCGCACGGCGTAGGCGCACGGCTAAGCGCCATAAAAATAAAAAATGAGGGCTAATTAGTCAACGACAATTCTGAACAGCCTATCGTTATTGGCACTCGAGTCGGCGGACTGATACGACCCATAATGGTTTGATTATCACCATAGCCAACTCTCCCTTGTTCTTCGCTGTCGACAAAACTACTTTGAACCACGACAAGTTGGACTCCTCTTCTCTGTTGGTGACCAATGCGCTTCTCCCGAATAACTCTACTCCTCGGTTCGCTCTGCCTGATGGCGGGCACGCTCAACGCCCAGACCGGAACGCAACCAGCAGCCTTCGGGCCGTTTCGTGTCTATGACAGCGACAGCAACAGTGTGCGGATCGGCTTTTCAGCTCAAATGCGGCTCGATTTCGAGAGCAGGGATCAAGGGGGGACTGCCGCGCGCACCGAAAAACTACTCGGTTACTTTCGCACCGTGCGGCCGGTGCTCAGAGGGAATTTCCCGAAACACAATCTCGGCTTCCTGCTCCAGATAAACACTCTGCCGGGCGCGCTTGAGCTGCTCGATATGTATTTCGACTGGAAGGCAAGCCGCCATGTGCAGTTCCGTTTCGGCCAGTTCAAAACGCCGTTCACGCGATATCGCAACCAGTCACGGCTGCGCCTGACTTTTGTCGACTGGCCGATTGTCAGTCCGTACTTTGGGGCGGAGCGGCAACTCGGATTTTCGCTCCACAACGGATTCGACAGCCCGCCAGAATACGAATACGCCTTCGGTGTCTTCTCGGGCAAGGACGCGAGAGCCTCGCACGGGATCGGGATCGCCAAGGTGTATGATATCGATCTATCCAATCCATCTGATCTGACTGGCGAGACGGTCAAGACCGAATTCAATCCTGAGCTGTTTGTTCGCCTGGCGTACAATCATGGTGGTATCGATGTCAGCTCCGATACCGACTCGGAGCGCGGCCCGCTGCGATACAGTGTCGGCATCAACGGCGCGTGGGATCTCGAGGCCGGGCGCTACACCGACTTCAGCTGGCGTATCGCGCCGGAACTGCTCGCCAAGTATGAGGGGTGGTCACTGGGACTGGTCGGCTATGCGGGTGGTTCGCGAGTCGGAGAGAGGGCCGAGGTCAAGACGGCGATGATTGGGCTGCTGGCCAGGCTGACTTATCGGATCGATTCGCGCTGGGAGGTGTCATCCCGTTTTGCCGTGGTTCATCTTCGTAACGATCTTATTCGCGACATCGGCGAGACGCAGGGGCTGGTCAACGAAACCCCATTCGCTATCCAGGACCACAGCGAACTGTCGCTCGGCGTGAACCGATACCTTGTGGATCACCGCCTGAAGCTGCAGGTGACAGTCGACTGGCAGCGGTATCTCGATGATCGGACCGATCTGTTCGTGCAGACGCAATTTCAGTTGGTGATTTGAGGACGGCGTTGTCGAGAGGCACATCATCGCAAGGCCGGTGGGCCACTCGCTTGCGGGTGGGCTCTCGGAGAAGCATCGCAATGAGGGAAAGGACGGCCTTGAGGGCTATCGGGCGATGTCGAAACGGCCCGAAGCGGGCTCGTTTCGACCAACTAGACTCATGATCGTATCTCCTTTCGGTGACATCAATTGTGAGGCAAATCGCCGTAAACTCACCCACGGAAAAAGTTCTTTGTGGCCGGGGTCGGGAGGGTTATACTTTAGGGTTTGGGCGCCAGATAACGCGCCGGAGATACAGCGTGAAAGTAACTTACAACGTCGAAACGATCGATATCCGCCCCCGACTGGCTGTGATTCCGCTTAGGGACGTGGTCGTCTTTCCGCATATGATATACCCGCTCCTGGTTGGCCGAAGCTTTACGGTCAAAGCGCTTCAGGAGGCGATGGTGCAGGACAAGCAGGTACTGTTGGTGGCGCAGCGTTCCGCCGCGACCGACACCCCCACCCAGGAGGACCTGTTCGGAATCGGAGTGGTGGCGCGAATTCTGCAGGTCATGAAAATGCCCAACGGTACCCTTAAGGTGTTGGTGGAGGGAATGATCCGCGCCCGGGTGCGATCACTTACCACTGAGGGCGAGATAATCACCGGTCAGGTGGATGTGCTCCGCCGCGATAAGGAGAAGTACGATCGCGAAACCGAGGCGCTCTCGCGCGCGGTGTCCGAGCAGTTTACCGAGTATGTGCGGCTCAACCGGCGCATACCCGATGAGGTGCTCGTGGCGGTAGCGTCGATCGATTCCTATGATCTTCAGGCCGACACCATCGCCGCCCATTTGCTGCACAAGATCGAAATCAAGCAGAAGCTGCTCGAGACGGTATCGGTCAAAGATCAATTTGTGTTCCTGTCGGAGGTATTGCGCGAGGAGCTGGAGATTCTCAAGATCGAGCACAGGATCGACGGCAACATTCGTGAATCGATGTCGCGCAGCCAGCGGGAAGTCTACCTGCAGCAGCAACTCAAGGCGATCAAGGACGAATTGGGCCAGGGTGAAGACGCGGGGGCTGATGTCGACGATCTCTATAGCCGGCTCGATTCCTCGGAGTACCCCGAAGCGGTAGTAGCCAAGGCCGAAGAAGAAATCCGCAAGCTGGCCAAGATGCACCCGTACTCGGCGGAGGCGGGCGTAGTGCGCTCCTATGTCGAGTGGCTTTTGGCCCTGCCCTGGAAAACCCGCACGCCGGACCGGACCGATTTCAATGAAGTGAAGTCTATTCTCGACGGCGACCACTACGGATTGGAGAAGCCGAAGCAGCGTATCCTTGAACATCTCGCGGTGATTCGCCTGGCATCGAAAGTGAAGGGTCCCATTCTCTGCCTGGTAGGACCGCCGGGAGTGGGAAAAACGTCGGTGGGGCGTTCGATCGCCCGCGCCATGTCGCGGAAGTTCGTGCGGATGTCCCTGGGCGGCATACACGACGAGGCCGAGATACGCGGTCACCGCAGAACCTATATCGGCGCGCTGCCCGGACGAATCATCCAGTCGCTCAAGAAAGCTGCCTCGACCAACCCGGTGTTTCTGCTGGACGAAGTAGACAAGATCGGCAAGGATTTCCGCGGTGATCCGGCGGCGGCGCTGCTTGAAGTCCTCGATCCGGAGCAGAACAACACCTTCTGGGACAACTACCTCGAGGTTGAGTACGATCTGTCCGACGTATTGTTTGTCACCACTGCCAATTCAACTGCAGGCATACCGGAGCCGCTGCGCGATCGAATGGAGATTATCCGCCTTCCCGGGTATCTCGATTTCGAAAAGGCCGCCATCGCTCGTGATTACCTGTTGCCCAAGCTCATTAAAGAGACCGGGCTTGAGAAGATGAGGATCAAAACCGACGATGAGGCGCTCTACGAGATCATCCGCTACTATACCCGCGAAGCGGGCGTGCGGGAGCTGGAACGGCAACTGGGCGCGCTGCTGCGCAAAGTGGCGCTGGGTATCGCCGGCGGCAAGAAGCGGTATGCGCTGCATATCAACGTCGCGCGCGTGCATAAGACGCTAGGCCAGCGCAAGTATATCGACACCAATCTCAAAACTCAGCCGACTGTCGGCTACTCAATCGCTCTCGCCTGGACCGAATCCGGCGGCGAGGTTATGCCGGTCGAAGTAGTGCCGATGCGCGGCAAGGCCAAGCTCACGCTGACCGGCTCGCTCGGCGAGGTGATGCAGGAATCGGCAACGGCCGCTCTTTCATACATTCGTAATCGCGCCACCCAATTCGGACTGGACGCCGGGTTTTTTGACAAGCTCGAGCTGCACATTCATATTCCGGAGGGCGCCGTGCCCAAGGACGGACCCTCTGCCGGTATTGCGCTCGCGGTGGCGATCCTGTCCGCGCTGACGGGGACACCGTCACGAACCGATCTCGCCATGACCGGTGAGATAACCTTGAGCGGCGACGTGCTGCCGATTGGCGGGCTGAACGAGAAGCTGCTGGCGGCCAAGCGGCACGGGATTGTCAAAGTGCTGCTGCCGGCTCGCAATCGAAAAGACATAGTCGAACTGCCGAAAGAACTGTTAACCGGATTGGACTTGCACTACGTGCGGTCGATCGAAGAAGTTTTGAAAGAGGCGCTGCTCGAAGTACCGGCTGTGCGGCCGCGGGCGACGGTCAGCCGAAGGCCGTCGGCTCGTGTTAATTAAGCCGGATGCGCGGGGCCAAAGCCGTCCCTTGGCGCGTACCGGCGATTTTGGAGAGTTCACCAATCGTTTTTAAGAAACCGGAAGCAACGTTTGTTGGTTCTTATTTTGCGCTTGATCAGCTCCCCCGTGATGGCCTCCCCCAGGTGGCGGTGGCTGGACGTTCCAACGTGGGGAAATCATCGCTCTTGAACCAGATTCTCGGCCAGAGAAAACTGGCCAAGGTGTCGTCTACCCCGGGGCGGACGCGGTCACTGAACTTCTTCAAGGTCGATAACAGATTCTACCTGGTGGACCTCCCCGGCTACGGCTACGCCAAGGTCAGCCGGACGCTTCGCGAGCAGTGGGGCGCGCTCATTGAAGAGTATCTAACGTCGGCCGACGACCTGATCGGCATGGTCCTGCTGTTAGATGCCCGTCGCGATCCCAACGAGCAGGACATGCAGCTTGTCGAGCGGCTGAGCGAACGGCAGTTGCCGGTTATGATAGCGGTAACCAAATCGGACAAACTGAGTCGTGACAAGCAGGCGCGCAAGGTGCGGCAGATCGAGCAGGAACTGGGCGCCGAAGCCATAGCGTTTTCGGCCGTCACCGGCACCGGCAAGGATGAACTGCTGGGGTCGGTGCGCCGGTTAGTCGAGGATTATCGGCAGCATACAAGGGTTAAACAGAATGGGTAAGAACAGAGTAGTGTTGGGTTGCCAGTGGGGCGACGAAGGCAAGGGGAAGATTGTCGATCTGCTGGCCTCCGAGGCCGACATTATCGCCCGCTTTCAGGGCGGCGCCAACGCCGGCCATACTATCGTAGTTGGCGATTGCAAGTACGTCCTGCACCTCATACCGTCGGGAATCCTCCAGCCCGGTAAGCTATGCTATATCGGCAACGGAGTGGTGCTCGATCCGTTCGGGTTTGAGGAAGAGCTCAATTTTCTCGAGGGCAAAGGTATTGATTGCCGCAGCCGCCTCTTCATTTCCCCGGCAACCAATCTCGTGCTGCCGTACCATAAACTGATTGATGCCGTCGACGAGCGCACCCGCGGCACCGGTTCTATCGGGACGACCATGCGCGGTATCGGGCCGGCCTATGTCGACAAGGTGGCGCGCCAGGGCATCCGAGTGGTCGATTTGTTCGCCCCGGAGCGGCTGCGCCGGCGTCTTGATTATCAGCGCGTCATCAAAGCCCGGTATCTCGAAGGCTCCGACGATGAGCGGGCTGATCTCGACCGTACTTATGAGCGTTTGCTTCAGTTCGCCAAACTGGTGAAGCCGATGATGGTCGATGTGTCTTTCCACCTGCTGCAGGCGCACCGCCAGGGCAAGACGATTCTGTTCGAGGGGGCGCAGGGGTCGATGCTCGATGTCGATCTGGGGACATATCCGTTCGCGACTTCGTCCAACACTACTGTCGGCGGTGTGCTGACCGGACTCGGGATCGGGCCGCGCCTGATCGACGAGGTAGTCGGCGTGGTCAAGGCGTACACCACGCGTGTGGGAGCGGGGCCGTTTCCAACGGAACTCGTAGACACAATTGGCGAGCAATTACGCACACTCGGCGATGAGTACGGCGCGACTACCGGACGGCCCCGTCGCTGCGGATGGCTCGATTTGGTGGCGCTGCGACATGCGGCCCGCATCAACGGCGTAACTTCGATTGCAGTCACCAAGCTGGATGTACTCGACGAGCTTGACGAAATCAAAATCTGCACGCATTATCAACTCGACGGTGAGACAATTGATCAGGTGCCGCTGGATCTTGCCGAACTTGCGCACGTAAAACCAGTTTATAAAACATTGCCCGGCTGGAAAGCCGACACCACCGGTATGACGTCGTTTGAGCAGTTGCCGCCCAATGCGAGAAGTTACCTGAGATTCGTGGCCGACGATCTCGGCGCCGAGATTTGCGTGGTTTCGACCGGCGCCAAACGCGAACAGACTATTATGGTGTGACCAAGAAACAGTTCAGAACATACAATCAGTTTCTTACATGAGAGGAGCACATAAGATGACCAAAACTATTGCCCTGGCGTTTTCGCTGGCGCTGGTGACCGCGGTCGGATGTAAATCAGAGTCGGGCGAAGCCGAGAAAGACACGGCGACGGCCCAACCGAAAACGGAGACAGCTATGGAAAAAGTGCAGCCGGTGGAGCCGGAGATTCTATCAAAAACGTCGGGTGTACGCTATCAGGATCTGGTAGTGGGCACGGGAGCGGAAGCCGCTCTCGGCACGCGGGTGGAATGCCATTACACTCTCTGGTTTTCGGACAGCACCGGGCTTCAGAAAGTCCAGCGGTTTCAGAGCTCCAAAGACGCCAACCGCTCGTTCACCTGTACCCTGGGCCAGAACCTGATTCAGGGCTGGTCGGACGGGATGGTCGGCATGAAGGAAGGCGGGACGAGACGGCTTTATATCCCATGGGCGCTCGGCTACGGCGAGGCCGGCGGCGGTCCGATCCCCGCGAAAACCAACCTGATTTTCGAGATCGACTTTATCAAGGCGGTAAAGTAAGGAGCCACGATGTTACGTCTCGCGACCGCGACTTTCACCCTGGTTAGCCTGCTGGCGCTCGGGTGCAGCTCCGACAAGACTGAACCGTCGACCCAGGATCAGGGGCAGGGTGTGACTCAGATACAGCCGGTGGAAATGGCCGGCGCCGGCGACACGGCCGCCATTCAGCTGAAGCCGTCGGGCGTGCGCTTTCAGGAAATGGCAGTCGGCGACGGCCGGGAGATCGCGGATGGGATGTTTGTCGAATTCGATTACAACTGCTGGATGGCTGGCGGGAGCGGACTCGACAAGCTGTCCGGGGTGGGGACCTCGGTGGGACGCCCCGGGATGGCCTATAAGGCAAAAGTCGGTGTACACCCGCTTCCGGGACTCAGCGACGGCATAGTCGGCATGAGATTCGGCGGCAGCCGTCGCGTGTTCGTGCCGGGCAAGCTGGGTTTCCCCGAAGGGCATCCCTGGTTTGGCCAGAACATGATCTATGAGGTCATCAAGATTAAGGAGATTCCGGAGACGGAAGTAACCCGGTTCCAGGACTCCACCGCCGCTCGGCTGGAGTGGATGCGTCGGGTCCAGGACAGTCTCCATCGGATTCAGGCGGACAGCCTGGCGGCCATGGGGCTGGATAGCCTGGGTCAGCCGATCGGCCCCATCAAAGGGACCGATTAGCGAAAATGGGTTGACATCGGTCGACCCGTGAATAATATATATGCCCCTGAAAATTTGGCCCGTATCAGGGATAGATTGACGGGGGTGTAGCTCAGTGGTAGAGCAGCTGCCTTTTAAGCAGCGGGCCGATGGTTCGATCCCATCCACCCTCAAATCTATCGCTGGGGTCATGCCTAAAATGCGCCATTAGCTCAGTTGGTAGAGCAGCTGACTCTTAATCAGCGGGTCCGGGGTTCGAGTCCCTGATGGCGTATTTTTTTGTTGGGGGATCGCTCAATGGGTTGTCATACTCTTCTCTGTCACCAGACAGTAGAGCTCGTGAGATGGCACCACCCCCTTTTCGAAGCTTGCTCTTGACTCCCCACCGTTAACCGCTTATTATTTAAGATTAAGATGCTGATCTTATATGTCGATAGATCAAATAAGATCAGAACGGTGATCGTAAGTGAGGTTAGACATGCAAAGGATTTCAAGTCAACAGGTTGCAATGCGTCTCAGAAGCGAGAACCCGTGGTGGGAGAAGGCGACAGGAATCCCAGACGTTATGGCGACCATGACTCCGCGTCCCTACTTGGATCTGATGTACCCGCTCTTGACCGAAAGCACTGTGAATCGAGCGGTGGTCTTGCTGGGGCCACGTAGAGTAGGTAAGACGGTCATGATCCACCACGCCATACAATGGCTGCTAAGAACCTCCATTGGTCCAGCGCGAATCTGCTACATTTCCGTGGATCATCCGCTCTACAACGAACTCAGCGTGGACGAACTTCTGGAAATCTACTCTCAGACTGCTGGGGTTGACACCCACAATGAAGAGTGCTTTGTGTTCCTGGACGAGATTCAGTATATGAAAGACTGGGAACGCTACCTAAAGATCCTTGTAGACACTCATCCGAACATTCGATTCTTAGCATCTGGTTCTGCAGCTGCGGCTCTTCGCTTGAAAAGCACCGAATCTGGCGCCGGTAGGTTTACGGATTTCTTGTTGCCACCGTTAACCTTTTACGAATTTCTGCTTCTCCTGAGCGAGGATCAACTTGTTTCACGACTGCAGGGGAACAAGATGGACAAGCTCGCCGATCGGGATGTGCAAAGGCTAAACGGCCTCTTCGTCGACTACATCAACTATGGTGGTTATCCCGAAGTGATTTTGTCTAAGGAAATACAAAAAGACCCGAGCCGATTCATCAAGAGCGACATCATCGACAAAGTGCTTCTTCGGGACCTGCCAAGCCTCTACGGGGTTCAAGACATTCAGGAGTTGAATTCCCTATTCACCACTCTAGCTTTCAATACTGCAAATGAGATATCGTTGAACGAGCTTTCGAAAAACTCCGGTGTGGCGAAAAACACGATCAAGAAGTACATCGAGTACCTAGAGGCGGCGTTTCTGATAAGAGTCGTTCACAGGGTCGACAAAAGCGCCAAGAGATTCAGAAGGAAGAACTTCTTTAAAGTGTACTTGACGAACCCCTCAATTAGGACGGCGTTGTTTACGCCTATCACGTCTGACGACAAATTCATGGGTTCTTTGGTGGAGACTGCAATCTTCTCGCAGTGGTTCCACTCACCAACGGCTCCGTTATACTACGCGCGCTGGAACAAGGGGGAGGTGGACATAGTGAGTCTCAACCGAGAAACACAGGACCCACTATGGGCTGTGGAGGTTAAGTGGTCAGATCGCTTCTTGGACAAGCCCTCTGAGTTAGGAAACCTCGTAGCATTCTGTCACCAACACAACCTTAAACGAGCGGCTGTAACCACAGTGAGCCGCAGCGGTTCAAAAACACTTGACAATGTCAAGTTAGAGTTTAAGCCGGCAAGCTTCTACTGCTTCATACTTGGCAGAAACATCCTAAAAGGAAGGTTACTGAAAGACAAAGCTTACTAGGTAAGATTATAGTCCGGTGAACTGCCGCTCGGAACCACCCGGGTTCGGGGTTCGAGTCCCTGATGGCGATTTTTTGTTGGTCCTATGTGACCTGCCGCCACTTGTAGGCCAGGAGGTTCGTCCTCCTGACGCATAGGTGTCAGGACCGCAAGGGTCCTGATCTACGGAACTTCTTAATGTCCATAATCGACCCCTCCGGAACCTGCGGGGACTTATCCCGGTTTGACTCCAGAGAGTATTGGACCTGAACTATGTGGCCTCCCACAAGTCACGCTGGGAGCGAGTGCGCACGAAGGAGTTCAAATGGCTACTTATGAATGCAGGACATGCGGTATGGCGGTCAACGCCACCTGTGCCAAGTGCAACGCCCCCCTTGTCAACGGCGTTCTGAAACTGGATGACGGTCGGCAGGTGCAAATTTCCGAGTGCCCAAACGGCCACGGCAAGATTAAATCCCCCATGTGCTGCGGCGTTGATATGAGCTGTACTATAGGTTAGCCGGCCCTATTTGAGTGTCTCCCATAGTAGGCAGCGATTCCGGCCTGGCCCTTTCTGGCCTGTTTCGTGCTACCTACTTTTCTTCCTACCACGAACCCTCCTTCACTTGCGATTCCACGTATGTCTCAGTTTGTCCGAAAGCGATATATTGACGCTGGCCAACTGATTCCGTAAGCTTCCCTGTCAAGTAGACAATTCATAAGTAGAGTTTTTGGCGGTTTGTTGTTCACGGAAGACCGTTGGCGGCAGGCCACCCAGGGCGTCATGGGGACGTTGCTCGTTGTAGGTGATCAGCCAGTCGTACGTGATCTCCCGCACTTGATCCAAATCCTCAAACAAGTAGCTGTTCAGCACCTCCTCGCGATAGGTTCGATTGAATCGTTCGATGAAGGCATTCTGGTTAGGTTTGCCCGGTTGGATGTATCGGATAGCAATATTCATGCGCTGGCACCAGTCCACAAAGACCTGGGAGGTCAGTTCCGGGCCGTTGTCACAACGAATCGCCTGTGGCAGCCCCCGCCAGGTCGACAGCCGCTCCAAGACTCGGATGACCCGTTCACCGGGTAGCGAGGTATCGATCTCAATCGTCAATGCTTCTCGTACTCCTTCATCCAGCACATTCAATGTCCGGAAGCGACGTCCCACATAGAGCGCGTCGCTCATGAAGTCCAGCGCCCAGACCGCATTGGGTACCGACGGCGTATCCAACGGCTGGCGGTCCCGAGCCGGCAGGCGCTTCTTGGTCCGCCGCCGATGCTTCAGCCCCAGTTCGCAGTACACCCGATACACCCGCTTGTGATTCCAGCCGTAGCCTTCAAAGCGTAACCGGTCATAACTCAGCCAGAATCCCCAGCGACGGTTTTCGTCGGTGACCCGTGTCAACGCCTCGATCACTTCCTTGTCCCGCTCCAAACGGTCTTGCGGTGGCTTGTACCAGGCCGCTCGGGACATCCCGACTGCGGCACACGACCGACCAATCGACACCTCGTGTTCGGCCACCAGATACGCCACCGCTTCCCGACGCTCTGATGGCCTCAGAGCTTTTTTGACAACAGATCCTTCAGCCCCTGATTTTCAAGACAGATGTCCGCATACATCCGCTTCAGCTTGGCGTTCTCCGCCTCCAGCTCCCGCATCCGCCGAACGTCCGACACTTCCAGTCCGCCGTATTTCGATTTCCACTTGTAGTATGTGGCATCGCTGATCCCGAATTTCCGGCAGATCTCCTTCACCGTGACGCCGCTGTCCGCTTCTTTTAAGATCCCGACAATCTGGCTCTCGCTGTACTGCGACCGCTTCATAGATACCTCCTGGCTTCAATATGCCAAAAAGCTCTATCTCAAAACAGTCTACCTTATGGGGGAGCTTACCGGAGGGCGAAGCGTTCGGCGGCGTGTGCGAGGAAATCTGGGCGCCTGTGTCGGGGGGAACCATGGTCGGCACGTTCAAGCTGGCGGTCAATGACGCGGTGCAATTCTACGAATTGATGACCATCGTTCCTGATTCGACTGGACCTCAGTTGCGCCTCAAGCATTTCAACGCTGATCTGACCGGCTGGGAGGAGAAAGGCGAGGTTTTCTCCTTTCCGTTCCGGGCAGCCGCCTATCGCAAAGTAGAATTCGGCGGAATTACATACGAGCGGTTCGCGGAGGATTCTCTGCGGATCACGGTCACGTTCACGCACACCGATTCCGAGCCGACCCAGGAAGTCATAATCTGCCATAAGCGGTAAACGACTATCATTCCAAATGTGGCGTGCTCGCTATCTTGCTTTTGAAAAGAAAAATCGCACGACAGCGATTCTGCGGGCCAACTCTCCGACCTAACTCGGGCAAAATCCCCGGCCCGGAACGATTCTTGCTCTAATACCCTCCGGAAATAGTCGATCCCGGGCTCCAACCGACACTTACGCCGGTAACGCGCCGGACAAAAAAGAAGTTTGCCGTTCACTTGGAACGAAAAACGCAAGATACTGCAGGCCCGAAGTGAGCCGACCACAGAATTCGTGACTGACAAACGACGACAGCAACTTAGTTTGTTGAATCGTTGAACAGCCGAGATCATTGTCGGCGGGCCAGTACCCACCCAATTCACTCAAGCAGTCTTGCGGACCGTTCCCACAAACGGCAACCGCAGGTTGACAAATGATAAAAATAGCACTACTGATCGCAGGTTGGCTGACACTGCTTGTCGGCGGTGGCTCGGCACAGGAAGTGGTGGTTTCCGGATTCCCGCTCGGAGTCGGCGGAAGCATCGAACCGGATTTCCTCCATCCCTACCATCAAGCTCTGCAGGCGATCGCCGACTCCCTGCGTCTGCATCCCGGCGCGCGAGCGATAATCACCGGCAGCGCCGACGGTGTTGAATTCGACGAGCATCACGACGCCAAGAACCCCGGCCTGGCGCTCGGTCGCGCCCACCTTCTGCGCAATGTGCTCGTGTACGATTTCGGCGTCGATTCGACACAAATCACAATCGAGTCTCAGGAAACGTACGAAGTCGGGGACGAGTACCGTTTCGCCAGCGTTCGGCTCATCCCCGAAACGAATGATTTGAGCGCCCGCGTGGCAGCGCTGGAGAACCGTCCGCCGGTAGAAAAGCACTTCACTGAAGTTCGGGAAGTGCCGGCGAGCTTCATAGAGAGCTTTGGCCTGCAGGCCGGGGCCGGGCTGTCCACCACGCCGTTTGGCGCGGTGCCGATTGTGGCCGGCGCGATCACCTGGAAACGGGTCCTGTACGTGGAAGGTATGTTCGGGCACACGATGTGGGACAACAGCTACCGCTTCATGAATGTCGAGCTTGATACCTGGCGGCGCCTGGCGGCCGGTCTGGCGGTGTATCGTCCTGTCGACAACCTGCCGGTGGGCGTGGTCGGCGGCTGGATTCGGATCGAGGAAATCTCGCAACGCTACTACGATTACGTGAGCATGTCTGAGGGTCCTCTGTTGGGCCTGCGCGCCACCCCGTTTGAGTTTGCATCGGTAACCGCGCTATATAATCCCTCGAAACACCGGGTTGCCGAATCCAACTTCTCCGAGTCGAAAAACGGTCAGTTCCTCATTTCCATATTGGTTCACTATTGCCTTGGAGGCGGAAAATGAACAGAGCTGCCTTCCTGTTCGTAATCGGATTGCTGATCTTCTCCTTCCAGATCATGTCCAACTGCTCGCAGCCGCTGGATTCCAGCGACATCTCGCCGTCGCCGTCACCCGGGCCGGGGCACATAGACACGATTTATCGGTATGATACGACGTTCATTATCGTAGAAGGCGATACCCTGATCATCGTCGATACGGTCATACTAACCGACACCCTTCCCGGCGACACTCTTATCGACACGGTGATTGACACGATAATCATAGTCGATCCAGGCGACACTTTGTTTGACACCCTCGTCGACACCGTGATAGACACCGTGATCATCATCAATCCGGGTGATACCCTCTTCGACACGCTGGTGGACACTCTGGTGGATACGCTGGTAGACACGGTGATCGTGATCGAGCCGGGGGACCCGCCGATGCTCTGTGACCGCCTGTCCTCGGCGCAGCAGGAGATAGTCTGGCTGTTCCGCAACAGTGCGGGGCTTTACCGTCTGGAGTTTGCCGCCCTGCCGGAGCGCGATCGCCCGGCTCACACGCTGACTGTCGATATCAACGGCGAGGATTACTCCTGGAGGCTTTCGGAGACTCTGGAGTTGGTCCTTGACGTGACCCTGGTGCCTAACACGACCATACATATCACTACCAGCAAGCCGCCGTCGTTCGGCCACTCGATCGATATCTGTCTGTCCGCGACTCCCGTGGAGTAGCCGCCGGAAGCGAATGGCACGTCCTTGAGCGGCAGAGTTCCCAACCCTGCCGCTCTTTATTGTGGCCTAGGCGGGCCACCAGCAAGCCGGGGGGGGACCGAAACGCCCCGGG
>JBFMGC010000030.1:16493-33812 GCA_040752815.1 Candidatus Zixiibacteriota bacterium | reverse complement strand
CGGCCATGCCGATTCGCTCGATTCGGTTAAGGAACTCCAGATCCGGTATCTCGGCCGCAAAGGCCCCCTGGTAGCACTGCTGCGACAACTGGGCAGCCTGCCCGAGGAGGAGCGGAGGCTGGTCGGCGCGCGCGCCAATCAGGCGCGAGCAGCACTTGAAGAAAAGATTGAATCGGCATTCCGGCGCTTCTCCGCCGGCGAAGCGAAGAGCGTCTTCGATCCTACCCTCCCCGGCACCTCGCCTTATATCGGCACGGTCCACGTCGTCAACCAGGTGATGAGCGAGATCTGCCGCACGTTCTACGGCATGGGCTTTCAGGTCGCGCTTGGGCCGCACGTTGAGACCGACTACTACAACTTCGAGGCGCTCAATTTCCCGCCCGACCACCCCGCCCGCGACATGCAGGACACTTTCTTTCTCGAGGGCGGCCGGCTGCTGCGCACGCACACCACGCCGGTGCAGGCGCGCGAACTGGCCAGGCGGCAACCGCCCATCAAGATGGTCACGCCGGGGCGGACATTTCGCAACGAGGCGATTTCCACCCGGGCGCATGTGTCGTTTCACCAGGTCGACGGGTTCCTGGTCGATCAAAACGTCAGCATGGCCGATCTCAAGGGCGTGTTGGTAGCGTTCTGCCATGCCTTCTTCGGGGAGGACCTCAAGCTCAAGTTTCGGCCGTCGTTCTTTCCCTTCACGGAACCGTCGGCGGAGGTCGACATATCCTGCATTCTCTGCAAGGGAAAGGGCTGCCAGCTCTGCAAGTACTCCGGGTGGCTGGAAATTCTCGGCTGCGGCATGATTCATCCGGCGGTGCTTGAACAGGCCGGTATCGACTCGGAGAAATACACCGGCTACGCTTTCGGTATCGGCGTGGAACGGGTGGCGATGCTCAAGTACAAAATAAACGACATCAGACTCTTTTTTAATAACAACGTTCGGTTTCTCAGGCAGTTCTTCTAAGCATGAAAGTCTCTTACCAGTGGCTCAAGGAACTGACCGGTGTAGACTGGCCGGTCGAAGAGGTCGCCCGTCGGCTGACCCTGTGCGGTATTGCCTGCGAATCGATCGAAGCCACCGACCGGTATTTCGAAAACGTCGTTGTCGGCGAAGTAACCGACCTGAAGACGATCAAGGGGGCCGACAAAATCAAGCTGGCCACGGTTCAAACCGGCCGCGAGAGCTATGATCTCGTGTGCGGCGCGCCGAACGTAGCGATCGGCCTGAGAGTGCCGGTAGCGCTTCTTGGCGCCAAACTGGCGGGCGATATTGAAATCAAACGCGTCAAAATCCGCGGCATGGAGTCTTGCGGCATGATCTGCTCCCAGCGCGAGCTTGGGCTCTCCGATGATCATTCCGGCATTATGGTGCTGGGTGAGGACGCCCCCCTGGGCACCCCGCTCGCTGAGTATCTCGATTACCACGACTACGTTCTCGATTTTGAGTTGACCCCCAATCGGTCTGACGCCATGTCGGCAATCGGAATCGCGCGAGATTTAGCTGCCCTGGCTAAAGTCAAACTGAAGTACCCCGTCTATCGATTGAAACCGAGCTCGACCAATGTAAACGATGTGTTTAAGGCGAGATCGGATGATGTCGAAGCCTGCCCGCGATTCACAGCCAGGATCATTCGCAATGTAAAGATCGGCCCGTCGCCCTGGTGGGTGCAAAAGCGCTTACTGGCGGCGGGGATGAGGCCGATTTCCAATGTTGTCGACGTTACCAACCTAATCATGCTCGAAACCGGCAATCCGATTCACGCGTTTGATCTTGATCGATTCGGTACCAGTGAGGTCGTGGTGCGCCGCGCTCGCGACGGCGAGAAACTGGTCACTCTGGACGGCAGGGAACACACGCTGACCCCGGACGTGCTGTTGATTACCAACGGCCGCGAGGCCAAAGCTGCCGCCGGTGTGATGGGTGGTTTCGACTCCGAGGTGAAAGACGACACGCGCAATCTGCTGCTGGAAGTAGCCTATTTCAATCCGCGAGTCATTCGCGCTAGTCGGCGACATCTCGGCATTGTGTCCGAAGCTTCCAGCCGGTTCGAGAAGGGTGTCGACCCGAACAACTTGCCGGTGGCCTCGGCCCGCGCCGCTTACCTGTTTCAGGAACTGTGTAGTGGCGAAGTGCTCGACGGCATGGTAGATTTCTACCCACGTCCGATGCATCCGTGCCGGGTCGAACTCCGACCGGACCGGTGTAACGCCGTGCTCGGTACCGGATTTCCTGCGGAGAGAATTATCGAAATCATGAAGCTCCTGGAATTCGACGTAAAGGGCAGCAAGCCCATTCAGGTGACCGTTCCGACCTTCCGTCCGGATATCACCCGCGAGATAGACCTGATCGAGGAGATCGCGCGCATCGAGGGATACGATGTCATCCCCGATGCTACAGAAAACATCGGGCCCCTCTATGCCCCCCTTAATCGGGAGGAAGAGTTTCAGCGCGAAATACGCACCGTGCTGACCGGTGCCGGGTTCGACGAGATACTCGGCCACGGTCTCGCCGACAGCACCCTCGCACGGTTTCTCAATCCCGATCAGCCGCAGCTTCGTATCGTCAATCCGGTCTCCGCCGATCTCGACATCATGCGTAACGATCTGGCGCTTACCGCTCTGGGCGTAGTAGCGCACAACATGTCGCACCGCAGCGTCGACCTTCGCCTGTTCGAGATCGGCAAGGCGTACTTCCCGCCGGACGCCAGTGGCAACTGGGACGAACAGGATCGCCTGCTGTTGGCGGCTACAGGCAATCGTCCCGGCAACTGGCGCGACAAGTCTCGCCCGACCGACTTCTACGATCTCGTCGGCGGCCTCGAACTTGTCATCAGACACTTTCACGGGCCAAAACTGCGGTTTGGTACGTGTGGGCTGTCGTATCTCGATCCCGCCGAATCCTTCGCGTTGATTCTTGGTGATACGGAGGTGGGATGGGCCGGCCTGGTGATGTCCGAAATCGCCCGTCGCTTCGAGATTAAGCAGCCCGTATATCTGCTGCAGATCAGGCTTCAGCCGTTGTTTGAGCTGGGCCACGAATTGACCGAGTTCACGCCGCTGCCGGTTTATCCGGCCGCGACCAGAGATCTGGCGATGATCGTCAAAGATACCGTGCGGGTCGACGAGCTTGTGTCCACCATAAGGGCCGAGGCCGGAGCGCTTGCTGAATCGGTTGAGGTTTTCGATCTTTACTCCGGCAAGCAGATCGGAGCGGGGCAAAAATCCGTGGCGATCGCGCTGGTTTTCAGGTCTGCTGAACGCAGCCTTT
This sequence comes from Candidatus Zixiibacteriota bacterium, assembly GCA_040752815.1. NCBI lineage: Bacteria > Pseudomonadati > Candidatus Zixiibacteriota > Candidatus Zixiibacteriota bacterium. Next base: position 30,547 of record JBFMGC010000030.1, on the reverse strand, counting down.
CCAATATCGAAGTGGACCAATTGCAGGGAAAAATCGTCTCGCGACTTAAGCGGAACTTTAAAGCCGAAATCAGGGACAGGTGACCTATGTCGGACCAAATCAAAGTTCTTGAGGGCAAGATCGCCCAGGTGTTGCAGAAGCTGGAGACCTTAAAGTCCGAAAATGCCAACCTGCTTTCAGAGAACAGCTCGCTTCGGGAGGAGGTAAGTCGGCTTCGTCAGGAGTTTGAGCGTTTTCGCGTCGAGCACAACGACCAGGTTGAGGCCGTTAAGACCAAGCTGGGCACGTTGTTGGGCCGGATCGAGGAACTGGAGCAAATCGGACTGTAGAAGTTTTGCTTGACACAATTCCGTTCGATTTGTATAAGATATTATGATATAGAGGGATAGGATATTCAGACCGGTTTGTTCGGATCGGAGTTGTGTCTAGTTTGTCGGCTGAGAACAAAGTTGTCGTTAGAATATTAGGAGAAGAATACCCCATAATCGGGGCGGACGATCCTGCTTATATCTCGCGCGTAGCGAGTCTGGTGGACTCGCGAATGCAGGAAGTGGCCCGTCAGTGTCGCTCCCAGGCGCGCGATAAAATCGCAATCTTGACTGCTTTGTCACTCGCATCGGAACTACTCGAGCGATCAGAAAAGCTCGAGCGGGCCACCAGTACTCAATCGGAGTCGCTGCACGGCCTTCTGGCTCAGATAGATAAAGCACTGGAAAAAAGTTGACACAGTTGAATCTCACTCTTGCTGTCTGCGAACCGGTCTGTCTTACATCCTTCCCGCGGTGACAACTGAATATAGATGACTTCACCCGGCCCTGAGGCTGGGTGGGAGGTGCTGATGGACCCCCTGGTCTTGACACTCGTAGCGGTACTGGCGCTCGGGGTCGGGTTCGCTCTGGCCTGGTTGATTGCCCGCCGGGTCGGCGCCCAGAGCCTGGCCAAAATCGAGTCCCAGGCGCGGCGAATGATCGGCGAGGCCGAAAAAGAAGCCGACATGCGCCGCAAAGAGGCCGCTCTTGAAATCCGTGAAAAAACTCTCAAGGAAAAAGCTGAACTTGATCGCGAAATGGGAGCGCGAAGACGCGAGCTGGATCTGGCCGAGAAACAACTGGACGAACAGAAAAGCGCGCTGGCGAAAAAGATCGACGTAATCGACGGCAAGGAGAGAGAACTGGAGAGCCGAGCCAAGTCTTTCCAAACCCGCGAAAAAGGAATTGAGTTGGCCGAGGAGGAGTTGCAGAAAGTCCTGAAAAAACAGAACGAGCAATTGCAGCGCATCGCCCAGATGACCCCGGAGGAAGCCAAGCAGCAACTGATCGATAATATGACTGCCGAGGCAAAGCGTGAGGCCGCGGCGCATATTAAAGAGATCAAGGAAAAGGCTGAGCAGGACGCCGACAAAGAGGCTAAAGAAATCATCCTTCAGTCGATCTATCGCTGCGCCGCCGATCACACTGTGGAGACCACGGTCTCTGTAGTTTCTCTCCCGAGTGACGAGATGAAAGGTCGTATTATCGGCCGCGAAGGGCGTAATATTCGCGCTTTTGAGACCGCCACCGGGGTCGATGTGATTGTCGACGACACTCCGGAGGCGGTTATTCTTTCCGGTTACGATCCGGTTCGCCGCGAGGTCGCTCGCATGGCGCTGGAGAAGCTGGTTACCGACGGTCGGATTCACCCTACACGAATCGAAGAAGTAGTGGAGAAGTCTCAGGCCGAAATGGATGTCATAGTTCGCGAGGCGGGCGAGCAAGCCTGTTTTGAGCTTGGCATCCACGGTGCCCACCCCGACCTGATCAAGATGCTGGGTAAGCTGAATTTCCGAACCTCGTACGGCCAGAACGTGCTGGCTCATTCCAAGGAAGTGGCCATGTTGTGTGGCATAATGGCTTCACAACTCGGGCTCGACGACGTCCTCGCCAAGCGGTGCGGGCTGATGCACGACATCGGTAAGGCGATCGACCGTGTCACCGAGGGTACCCACACCGAAATCGGCGCCGATTTCCTGGCCCGCTACAAAGAGCACGAGTACGTGGTGAACGCGGCGGCGGCGCATCATGGCGATGTTCCGATGACCAGCCCGTACCCGATTTTGGTGCAGACGGCCGACGCTATTTCCGGGTCGCGCCCCGGCGCCAGGCGCGAGCCGCTCGAGGCGTATATTAAACGGCTTACGCAACTGGAGGAACTGGCCGACAGCTTCAAGGGCGTTTCCAAGGCGTATGCCATTCAGGCCGGGCGGGAGATTCGCGTGATCGTCGAGCACGACAAGCTTGACGACCTCGCTTCGACCATCCTGGCCAGCGATATCGCACACAAAATTGAAAGCGAGATGCAGTATCCCGGTCAGATCAAGGTGACCGTGATCCGCGAAATGCGAACGACTGAATACGCCAAGTAGCTTTTCGGTTGATTATCTCCGGAGGGTATGTTACCCTGTCACCGGCGACGCCACCGGGCGTCGCCGGGAAGCAGGGCGGAAGCTTCCCCTGACCCTCACGTTCCGCCTTAGAAAGTAGCTGGATGTCGTCGTTCACCATACTGTTTGTCGCGGACATCTGTGGCCGTCCGGGACGACAGGCCGCCGCCCACCTGATCAAGCCACTCAAGGAGGAATTCGCCGCCGATTTTGTGGTGGCCAATATCGAGAACGCCGCCGGCGGTTTCGGTATTACTCCGGAAATGTCGCGCAAGATGTTTACATACGGCATCGACGTACAAACCTCGGGCAATCACATCTGGGACCGGGTGCAATTGCTGGAATATCTCGACGAAACCCCGCGGCTCCTTCGCCCCGCCAATTACCCGCCGCCCACCCAGGGGCATGGCTCCTACATTGCCTCGATCGGAGTCTACAAAGTCGGCGTGATCAATCTGATGGGGCGGGTGTTCATGGCGAATATCGACTGTCCGTTTCGCACCGCCGATCAGGAGATCGAGAAGATCAGAACTCAGACTCCATTCATACTCGTAGATTTTCATGCGGAAGCCACCTCGGAAAAGCAGGCGCTGTGGTATTATCTCGACGGCCGGGTATCAGCGATAATCGGCACTCACACTCACGTGCAGACCGCCGACGAAAAGATCAGCGCCAACGGCACGGCGTACATCACCGACGCCGGGATGACCGGCCCGCACGATTCGATAATCGGGATGGAGAAAGGGCCGTCGCTCGGTCGCTTCCTGACCGGCACCCCCAAGCGTTTCACAACCGCCACCGATGATGTTCGCCTGCAGGGGGTGGTAGTCAGTATCGACGCGACCGGCGGCCAGGCGCAGCATATAGAACGCTTCACCCGGGAGTTTGACCTGTCCAAGGCGCAGAGTCGAGGTAACGAATACAATGACACACAGGATGACGAGTGAGATGACCGCCACGCTTATAGACGGCAAGCTGGTCGCCGAGCAGGTGCATCAGGACTCGCTCCGGCGCGCCGAGGCGCTCAAAACCAGGGGCGTCGTGCCTGGACTGGCCGCGGTTTTGGTGGGGGACAACCCCGCTTCCAAAATCTACGTCACTACGAAAGCAAAAACCTGCCGGAAGATGGGGCTGCATTCCGAAGTCATCACCCGCCCCGACGATATCACACAGGATGAACTGATTGGTATCGTTCGCGGTTTGAACAACAACGACCGCATTCACGGGATACTGGTGCAGTCACCCCTGCCGAAACAGATCGATGAGCTTACGGTGACGCTTGAGATCCGACCGGACAAGGATGTCGATGGGTTTCATCCCCACAATGTCGGCCTGCTATTGATAAACCGCCCGCAGATGATCTCCTGTACGCCTTATGGGATCATTAAGCTCCTCGAGTTCTACGAATTGAGTCCGGCGGGCAAAGAAGTGGTGGTGGTGGGGAGGTCGAACATCGTTGGCAAGCCGCTCGCCGCCCTTCTCATGCAGAAGGCCAGGTGGGCTGACGCTACAGTTACGGTAGCTCATTCCCGCACAGCCGATCTCCGGGCCGTTACGCGTCGAGCTGACATTCTTATCGCGGCGATCGGCCAAGCCGAGCTCATTACCGGTGACATGGTAAAACCTGGGGCGGTGGTTATCGACGTCGGGATGAACCGGGTTGAAGACGCCACCGTTGAAAAGGGGTATCGCCTGGTCGGCGATGTCAAATTCGACGAGGTGGCCGCCAAAGCATCGCATATCACACCTGTCCCCGGTGGAGTCGGGCCTATGACTATTGCCATGCTGATCGCCAACACGGTCACGGCTGCGGAACGACAGACGCAGCCTACGAAGAGCGGTTAATCCTCATTACGGCAGGTTGCGCACTTTCTGCACAGTCTTGCATAAGGCGGAGCGTTGCAATAAGTTAGCACTGAGGATCTCTCGGAGTCAGCGAGCTCGTGGGTGATGTCGCGGTTTATGTCGACACCATTAAGCCTTTTCCGGTCGGACGGTTAGAGTCGTGCAGCCGACCCTTTGGCGCACGGGAACGGTTTTCCGTAGCGAATTGAGCGGCAATGAGTTGAAGGCATGATCTTTGCTCTCGACAGTGGTGGCTCAACCTAGTTTGTAAAAATCGTGTAGGCTCCGGTCAAACTCCGAGTGATGTTTCACCTCCGGTCCAAGCTCCTCCCGCTGATCCTGTCCTGTCTGCCTATATGCCTTGTCGTTGGCGCGGTTAATTCGCAGACCTCACGGGCGGCTTCCCCGAACGATTTGGCCGCGATAGTCATAAACCTGCCGCCGCATCAAATCGTCGGATACCCATTGGTTGGGCAGGCGAGCCTGCTTTTGCTCGACGAGAACGGCATGCTCCTCACCAGTTACGACCTGGCGGCCAGCCCGGTCACTCTGTCCTGTTCGGTCGGTGCCCTGGAGCCATCACTTATCAACGACCCATCGCTTTTTTCCGGCGGCATAATCAATCTGACGACACTTCAGATTCGATATCTCGGACCGTCAGGGCCCGTAGCGGTTACGGTTTCGACGGGCGGGGTGACATCCTCCGCCGTATTGGTGTCCTTCAGCGGATACGATATTGCCGGCGTGATCGGTTTGGATCCCGACTCGGTGTCAACCATCTACAGCAACACGGCGACCGCGGTGCAAGTCCGCGTTGCCAACGGTGGGGATCAACCGCCGGTCGATGACCCCGGCGTCAAGGCGTACTTTCGCTCCGGGGGCGGCTCGGTCAAGTTCTTTTTCGATCCGCGTACAGACGGCCGCGAGGATACGGTGCTGGTGGATCTCCCTACCGCCAACCTCCCCGCCGGCGCCGACACACTCATGCTTGTCCTCGAAAGCTACTATCGGCCAAACGGCGTGGTTACTCCGGTTAAGGATACCCTGCGGGTGCCTGTCCAGGTAATGCCGGGCCAGGGGCTGGATATTGTCCCGGCTACGTTCGCGCCGGATTCGGTCTACTCCGGGATCCCCTTCGATGTTTCTTTCAAGCTCAGCACCGGTGGTATGGCTCCGTCGTGGGACAGCGCTCACCTCGTAGTGGAGCTTCTTTCCGATGGTGACTCCGTTCTGGCTGTCATCCATTCCGGCCTGATTTCACACAGTATGCTGCAGACCGACACGATCACTTATTCGGACATCTCCGTACAAGTGCCGCCGGGGTTTCCGTCGGGAGTTTTCAAAACGCGTGTCGATCTAAACGTGCTTGACGGCGGCCTGCGGCAAGGGCTCTCCGCTCCTTATGTGGACAGCATGTTAATTCTCACGGCGCCTTCGCTCGAGTACCTAACGGCCACTCTGTCGCCGATTTCAGTGGTCGCCGGGCATGAGTGGTCATTTGATTTCGATCTCTATCTTGACGGCAGCGAAGTTATGGTGGTTTCGCCCACGGAGTCGTTCTTCAACATCGAATTCGGCGAATTCTCGCCGACCGTGGCCCTCCAAATACCGTCGAATTCTCTGAATCCGGGGGCCAATCACATCAGTACGAGGCGCGTGTTCATTCCGGTGGATCTGGTGGATCGGTCGATGGAGGCTACCGCCCGCCTGGTATTCCGGCACTCGGGTGCCGCCAATTCGCTTGAATACTCGACCGATTTTAACGGTCGCACCGTTAATGTAGAGGCCACGCCGCTCCTGCAGTTGGTCGAAGCGATTTTGATTGCGCCAAATGCGCCGCTGGTCAACACCGGTCAGTCCTTCCAGGTGAAGGGCCGGGTAGCCAACCTTTCGCCGACACCCATGACCCCGTTTGATCTGCGGTTGGTCTCCGACGGCGGCTCGCGGTTTGATTCGGTGCTGACGATTCCAAACATACCGGCCTGGGATACGGTGGATGTCTTCTTCGACGTGCGGGCTGCTCCGGTGGCGACCCAGGCTGAAATCTTCCGGATAGACATCGCCACCGTTGGTGTCAACCGCCTGCCGCCGGTCGACAACATCGCCCTCGTGACAATACAGCGCCCGGCGGAATTGTCGGCGACCGCGATATTGCGCGGCGCCGATCAGGGTTTTGTGGAAGTGGGCCAGAGCTTCGACCTGCTCCTCGGCATACTCAACACTGGTGAGGCTCAAGCGACGGCGGGAATTTTCCGCATCAATACTAACGGCATAGACCTCGGTCTGCCGGGCGGAGCGACCGAGATCGAGGAAACCGTGCCGGTCGGAACAGTTAGGGGGGTGTCGTTCATAGCGCCTCAGTTTGATACGGTGGTTGTGCTCGACGTGGTCATGATCGGGCGGCCGTTCGACGTCAATACCGCGCAGCCCGCCCTCATCGGCGATACTGTTTTCCGGTTGGAACTGGCTGTAACGCTTGAAGACATCGAGGTGACGGTGTCAGTAACAAGCATCCCGTCGAATGTCGTCCTCCCTGGCGCCGATCAGCAACTGGCTGAGTTTCGCCTGTCCAATCCCGGGACATCCTCAGTATCTGATATCCGTTTGGTATCGCTGGCGCTGGAGTTTTACGATCGGGGCGGCAGGCCGCTTCAAGCCCGATCCGTTGTTGAAGTCGGCTCTACAATGGTGCTGTTCGAGGGGCGGAGGGTCACTCGCGCCTCGGCCGGGGGAAACCGGCTCAGCCTGCTTTTCGACGATTTGGTGGTGCCGGCGGGCGATGCTGTCGACCTTGTCCTGCGCACGAAAATACTCAGGACCAATCAGGCAGAATTCTCTCTCCGGCTCGATACGTCAAACATCAAAGCTTGTTTCGCGACGCCCCCGCTCGACGGAGTGCCGGTGCCGGTAGCAACCGCTACCGGGGCTGGGCTGGTACTTGAGGAGGTCTATACTCTCGTTGAGCAGACCCTGGCCGGATCGTTCTCAGTACGTACCAATCCTTTCGACCCGTATATCGAACCGGCCGAGTTCCGATACTTCCTGCCGCAGGCGCAAGAAATCGATCTCGCCATTCTGACACTGACCGGAGAGCTGGTATACCATCGACAAATGCCGGCAGGGCAGCCGGGCGGCGCGATCGGCGAGAACGTAGTGTACTGGGACGGCCGCAACAATGAGGGGCGAGAGGTTGTCAATGGTGTGTACATAGTGATCGTCGAAGGCGGCGACGGCCGCGATCGGGCAACGCTTAAGCTGGCGGTGATGAAGTGAAATTCATTGTCGCCATCATCTGTCTTGCGCTGTCGCTGCTGGCAGGGTCGCCGACGCTGGCCACGGGCGATGCCGGCCAGGAGACGCCGTTTCTGTCGCTCGGAGTGGGGGCACGGTCGCTTGGACTTGGCGGCGCGTATGCGGCGTTGTCAAACGATGCCACCGCCATTCACTATAACCCGGCCGGCCTGGCCGACATGGATTACCAGGAAGTGGCTCTTATGCACTCAATCCTCATTGAGGGCACCATTTACGACTTTGTCTCCTGGGCTTATCCGATCACCGAGAACCATGGGGTCGGCGCAGGCGTGATGCGAATAGGAACCGACGACATCATACGCCGCGAGGATTTCGCCGATCGAGGGCGGTTCGATTTTGCTTACACGCAGATCGTGCTCGGCTACGGCCGCAATCTGGGTGAGCGCCTGGCGGCGGGCCTGTCACTGGAGATTTTCCAGCAGTCGCTGGACAACAACTCGGACTTCGGCACCGGTCTGGACGCTGGAATAAACGTCAGGCTGTGGCGCAACCTGCGGCTGAGTGCGGTAGCTCACGAAATCCTGCGCCACGAACTCATCCTTGTCGAGCGGGCCGAGAAGTCTCCGCTTGTCATTCAGACCGGCCTCTCCTGGGCAGCCTTTGAACTGTCGGATCATGCCAGCGTGACAGCCGCCGTCGATCTCGAGAAGCAGGAAGAGCGCAACCTGAAGACCCGTTCGGGAGTGGAGGTAACGCTTCACGATGCGCTGGCCTTACGAGCCGGGTACGACAGGGATAATTTCGCGGGCGGAGTGGGTCTGAAAGCCGGCCGCATCAAAGTCGATTATGCCTACAAGATGGTGGACTATACCGATGGCATCCACCACATCTCTTTGTCCTTCCTGCTGGGCAAACCTACTGACGAGAGAATCCGTCTTAGAGAACTGGCCAAGCTGCCGCCGGAACCGACCGAAGAAGAGAAACGGTTTGCCGGCCTGATGGATACGGCCAATCGATACTTCCGTCGCTTCCAGCTTGATTCCGCTGCTGCCTATTTCCAGATGGCGCTGGAGATGCAACCGGATAACGGGGAGATCATCGGTACGCTCGCCGCTATCGAAGAATCCCGCCGGGTGCAGCAGGCGCAGGAGGAAGCGCTGCGAGCCGCGCGCGAGGATGTCCTCATGACGCTTAAGACTTTTGTCGCCCAGGCCGAGCAGATGCTCTCCCATAGAATGTACCGAGCGGCGCTCGACCTGCTTGATCTGATATTCGATATTGATCCGGCCAACACCGAGGCGAACCAGTTGCGCGATCGTATTGTCCTGGCGCGGGATGCCGAAGTGACCCTGCAACTGGAGAGTGCAAGTCGGGCCGCAAGAAGCGGTAAGTGGTTCGAGGCTATGGAGGCCTACAACCGTGTTCTTGAACTCGATTCGGCGAGTGTCGCGGCTCAGCAGGGTAAGCTGAGGGCGATGGCTGAGATGGATCTGCCGGAGCGAGTACGGCAGGGAATGGAGCTATTCGAGAAGGGTGATCTGGCCGGGGCGCGAGCCAGGTTCCAGGCGGTGCTCGAAGTCAATCCTAACGAACCCACCGCGCAGGAATACTTGCGACGGATCAGCAGTCGCCTCCCGGCCCGTCCGGCTGCCACGCTGGAGGACCTGCAGAAGGACCGTGTCTATTGGGAGCTTTATCTCGAGGGGATGCGCCACATGAGGAACAAGGACTACCAACGGGCGATAGAAGTGTGGGAGAAAGTGCTGGAGGCATATCCCAACAACGCCAACACGATTGATAACATCGAGCAGGCCCGCTTGCGTCTGGGAACCCAGAGTCCGACCGACTGAGCACGCTTTTTTACTGGCTTTTGCGCCCCGTGTCGGGGATTATAACCTGTTATGTTTCGTCGACCGATTAAGGAAATCGACGCCGAATTCCCGGCTGAGGAGAAGTACCTTGACTCCATACAACGGTTGATCCGGGAGTCGTGCGCCGCGGCCGGTATGCAGCGCAAGGATACCTCGGCGGTGCTCCTGGCGATCGAGGAGGGGGCGACCAACATCATCCGCCACGCCTACCTTTACGAGAAAGGTACCTTGCGTCTGCGCATAACGATCTTCAGCCGCCGGGTCACCTTTTCACTTATTGACTATGGGCGCTCGTTCCGCCCGGAGGGCCAGGGGAAACTCGATTTGGAGCGGCTGATCGAGTCCGGCCGCCGCGGCGGGCTGGGCTTCTATATGATTCAGAAGATCATGGACTCGGTCGAGTACGTCTCCTGGGCCGGCCAAAACGAGCTGCGTATGACCCGGCGGCTAAGACGTGACGACACGGAGACGATGCCCCCGATGTTTCGGCGCATGTCCACGCTGCGCATGAAATTCTCGCTCTGGACCTTCTTCATCGTCAGCCTGATCATTGGCGGGGCTTTTTACTTCGTCCACACCCGCACCTCGGCCGAGATTTACCGGCACCTCGACGGCATTGCTTCCGCTCTGGGCCAAACCGTGGCCGAGCAGTCGACCTTGTATATCATCAATCGCCGGAGCGACGTGGAGTTCGACGAACTGGTGGTCAGCTATGTCCGCTCCAATGACTTCGTTCAGAGGATCATCTTGACCGACACCAACGGGATCATCCTGGCGCACTCTGACGATATTCATAACATCCGTAAGCGGTATATTCCTCCGGTTCAATCCTCCTCGCAGAATTACGGACTGCCCTGGCGGACGAAGAGCGGTGAGCAGGAAATCAACTTCCTGGCGCTTCCCCTTCTGTCGGGATCCCAGCCTCTGGGAGCGGTCTACGTAACCTACTCGTCGGAGCCGATCGACGCCCGCCTGGCTGAACTGCGCCGGACCATACTCATAGTTACGGTCGCGCTCATGCTCTTCGGCGTGATAGGCATCTATCTGCTTTCGAACTACTTCGTGCAGCCGATTGTCAACATTACACGCCGAATCAGGAGGTTCACCCGCGGCGATCTGGAGAGCGAACTCCCCCTGGAAGGAGCCGCCGAGTTCTTCGAGATTTCCAGCGCCCTGAACGATATGATGACCCGCCTGAAGCATGACCGCGAAAGCGTAGTCGAGCGCGAGCGCATGGCCAAGGAGATCGAAGTAGCGTCGCAAATCCAGAAGACCCTTCTGCCGCGCCGGCTCCCCGAGTTCACGGACCTCGAAATCGACGCCTTTTACCGAGCGGCGTCAGTGATCGGCGGTGACCTCTACGATGTCTTCCAAGTCGCTCCGCAGCGCTACTGCTTCATAGTCGCCGATGTGTCCGGCAAGGGCGTGCCGGCATCGCTGGTGATGTCCATGCTTCGTACCGTCATCAAAGTTCACGCCTCGGAATCGCGGTCAGCACGCGAAATCCTGATTCTCGTGAACAACTACCTTTCCGACAACATCCCCAAGGGAATGTTTATCACCGTGCTGATGGCCATTTACAGTGCCTCAGATCACCGTCTGGAGTTGGTCTCGGCCGGACATAACCCGCTGCTTCTATACCGGGCGTCGTCGCGCCGTACATCGCGCTTGAATCCATCGGGGATGCCGCTCGGAGTGCCCGACACACAGGGCACCGGCTTCGACAATGCCGTGGAGGAGCTGCGGGTACAGCTCGAGGACGGCGATGCATTCATCCTATACACCGACGGAATAACCGAGGCGGTCAACCGCGACGGCGAACAGTACGGTCTCGATCGACTCGAAGCGTTCATGCATCAGCGCTGGAGCAACGGCAGTGCGCCGGATGTCGGCGTCCTGGCCGGGGAGCTGGTGGCCGAATTGGACGCTTTCTCCGGCTATACCCAGCAGCGGGACGATATCACTTTTATCCTGGGCACAACCAGGTTCTCCGGAGCTGTGCGCGCAGATGCCTCCCATAGTCAGCCGCAAGAGATCGAACGCCAGTCGCTCGGGGATGGCGAGACCGGGCGACCCTGAACCCCACAAGTTTTTAGTTGCCACCACGGGAGTCGCTCTTCAACTTGGCACCCGTATTGTGTTGACGAGCCTCGCTTATGGAGAACATCAGGATATCGCTGTCCGAAGGCGGCCACAACCGTGAAGTATCGGAGATCCGCGTTGACGGTGTGATCGACACGCTGACCGCTTCCGAGTTGGAACAAGTCTTCGATTCCCTGCTTCGCCGCGGTCGGTATCGAATCGTCGTTGATTTGGCCGGGGTGGATTATATCTCGTCAGCGGGCTGGGGCATCTTTATCTCCCATATCAAGGACGTGCGCGATAATGCGGGCGACGTGAAGCTCGCCAACATGGTGCCTGACGTTCGCGAGATTTTCGAGCTCCTCGAGTTCGATAAAATACTCCAGGCGCACAACTCGGTGGAAGAGGCGGTCGCCAAGTTTGTTTCTCCCGCCGGGACTCAGCCAAAAAAAAAAGAGTCCGGGACAAAAATTGAAATAGTCGATCAGATTTCCGACTCTGCCCGGTCCTTGAATCCGCTCGAAACGACACCTACCCCGCCCGCTGCCGAATCCGATCTGGAGCTGTTTGCTCTGCGAATGCTGAAGAGTGATCCCTTTATTACGATAGCCGAAATCCGCCGGGAATTCTCACAACAAGGGGGCGGACTGAATGCCGGCTGGTGGCGAGTCTTCTTGATTCTCCGGCGACACCGGCTGTTGATGCGGCGATCCCGGTTCCGCTACGCCTGGGGGCGGACCTGAGCGAGTTTCCGTTGACACCAGCCACTAATCTGTTATAATACAATAGCATACGGTGTCGATAGCCAGGTCGGTCGAAATGCAGACCGCGCTACTGATCATACTCGCAGGACTTGTTGTCCTCCTAACCCTGTTGCTAACCGTACGCCTTCGCCGGGAGCATAAGCAATCCTCGCCGTACGATCCCGCCAGCCTGGAACGTTTCGCCGAACTGATTCGAACATCGATTCTCGAGGGCGACATCCAGAACGTGGCCAATCGTGTTTCGCAACTCCTTCGCGAGCCGTGCGGCTGCGCCCGAATCATGTTTCTGCGGAGGCGTGGTCGCTGGCTCGAGCTGAGCTATCACTACGGGTTGGAGAATGTTGGTCGCCGCGCCGTACAGGTGCGTAATACTCTTGGACTTATCGACGCTCTTCGCGCCTCGCCTCTGCCGGACTCAATCGGAAATCTTCGGCTGCATTTGCCGAAAAAGCTGATGGACTCGCTCTCTGCCTGGGGCTGCAACCTCTACTTCCCCGTATTCTGGCGCGACCATCTATACGGAATCTACTTTGTCGCCGGCAACGCCGAGGTCATGTCGCCCGCTTTTCGGGTCATTGTTGCATCGGTGGCCCAAAGCCTCTCGGCTGCTTACCATGTCAAATGGCACGAGCACAAGTATGAGCGCCTTCAGGAGGAACTCAACACCCTCAGGACGGTAAACGGAAAGACCGCTCGCGAGTCACCACCCCCGCAGCTTCCCGGCATCCTCAAGCTGGTGAGACACCGCGACTCTGAAACTCTGGTGGGCCGTATATTCGACGAGGTGCGACGGGATGTGGGTCTCCATCGCTGTACCTTCTTTTATCAGGCGAAGCACTCGGGTGAGCCGGTTCGTCTCGACGGTGACAACGGACCGATGAATATCGTCGCGCCTGATCGTGAGTCTTTCGCTCGTTTGGTAACCGGGCTCGAAGGTGATATCCCACACGACTTGAGCATGTTCAGCCGCATCGATGCCGGCCTGGCCCCGCTGGAGGAGAACCTTCGCGCCGCCGGCCTGCAGCATGTCGCGTCGTTCCAGTTGACTGAGCAGCGCAAGGGGGTGATGGTTTGGGCCGATGAACGGCCGCCGCAGGAGGTTTTAAACCGCATCAATCAGCACCGCCTGACTGCGGCCGAGCTGATGGCAAACGCCGAGTCGTTCGAAGAAGTCGAGAGCCTCTCCTACACCGACAGTCTGACCGGTCTGGCCAATCAACGGTACTTCATGCGCCGATTGGATGAGGAGATAGATCGCGCCAAACGATACGGCCGATCCGTGGCGCTGATCATTTTCGATCTGGACGATCTCAAGGGGGTGAACGACCGATACGGACATCAGGCGGGAGACCAGGTGCTCACGCAGATGGGGGATTTGCTACGCAAATCGATACGGTCGATTGACGTGGTCGCCCGGTACGGCGGCGACGAATTCTGTATTATCATGCCCGAATCCGACAAGGCCACATGCTCACAGTTCATGCACAGGCTACAGCAAAAGATCGCGGGGTGGCAATTCAAGCTGAGCCAGATGGACAGGGAGGTCACTTGCACGGTTTCCCTCGGGGGTGCCATATATCCCCAGCATGGTGAAACCCCGGAACAGCTTATCTACGCGGCCGACATGGCCCTGCTCAAAGCCAAGGAATCGGGGCGAAACCGGGCCCAGGTTTGCTAGTCCTCATCCTCGTCTGGCCGCGCAAGCTTATGTCTTTTTTTGCTTTACACGGGTTGAACAGAGCCGTATACTATTTTGTTATGTGAGATCGAAAGGCTGCCGATTTCTGTATAATAGCGTGTTTTGGAGGCCTGCAAGGATGG
>JBFMGC010000030.1:0-16483 GCA_040752815.1 Candidatus Zixiibacteriota bacterium | reverse complement strand
ACCAAGATCGCGGCAAGGACAATCTTAGGGCTGTTTCTGATTCTGCTCGGAATGATCTCGACAGCATCCGGCGATGACTACGTCATCGGCGAGGAAGATCTCCTCAGCATAACGTTTTGGCAGGATCCGGCTCTCAACCGTGAGGTCAGGGTCGGCCTGGACGGAAAAATCAGCCTTGACATAATCGGCCAGATTGAGGCTGCCGGCAAAACCGCGGAGAAGCTTCAAAATGACATCGTGCGGGAGATCTCGCGCCTCAACCGCAACATCTCCCAGGCTACCGTTCAGGTGACCGAGTACCGTTACAACCATGTATTTGTCATTGGGCAGGTCAATCAGCCGGGCAAGAGATCGTTCGAAAGGATTCCTGACATCTGGACCGTTATCAACGAATCCGGCGGGGTGGCGCAGTCTGGAGACCTCAGCCGAGTGACCATTATCCGAGGCGGTTCTGATGCCGGCAAGATTGAGGTGGTTAATCTTGCCGAAGCGCTGGCTAACGGTACCCTGGACAAGCTGCCGAAGCTCCGGCGCCAGGACACGATTGAGATCGGCCGCGCCCCCGGCCAGGTGCTCGCCGGCGAAATAGGAGTCCAGGCTGAAAAGAAAAACCTGATTTACATAATCGGCGCAGTCAGCCGCCCCGGGCCAGTGGCCTATGAAGAGAATCTCGACGTGCTGGAAGCGTTGGCTCTGGCCGGTGGCCCCACTGGGACCGCCGATCTAAAGCGTACCCACCTGGTCCTCAAGGACGGCAATTTTGCTCAAACGGTCGAGCTGAACCTGGAAAAGTATGTAAGCCAGGGCCGCCCTGCCCGATATATCATGCAGAAGGAGGATCTGGTGATTGTGCCGTCCACCAGGGCAGGTTTTTTCGATACCCGCATGGGGCAGGTGGCGACACTGCTGACGGCCCTCTCGACCGCCTACTTGCTGTATGATCGAATCAGCGCGGGCGATTGATCGCGGGGCACTGCCCGTTCCATTTGGTGTTAGAGGCAGTAATTGAAACGGCCGTCACCGGTCAGACAATATGGAAACGTTTAGGCTTAGCAGCAAACTCCGCGAAAACGACCGCGAATATCTGATTCAGACCGCCAATGATATTGAGCAGGGGACGGTCAGCACGACGGTGTTTGTGGATGGTGTGCGCGCCGACACGTTCAGCTACCCACATCCCAATGACGTCGCCGCCGATCAGTTGCTGGCCCTGGTGAAGCAGACGCACGGCGAGCGTAAGCGCGACATGGAGAATCTGCTAAAGGCGTATCAGCAGGTGTCGATGGGGAGCGATCCGGACGCGATGTATCGCCTTGCCACCACATTCTATTGTCGCCGGCTGTATCGCGAGGCCGCCGAGCTACTCGGGCGGCTTAACCGGGTCGAGAGCGGTTACCACCAGGCGTACAACCTGCTGGGCATGACTCGAGTGGCGCTGGGGGAGAGTGCCGAGGCGGTAAACTCGGCCGCCGAGGCGGTGCGCTTACGTCCCGGCTACGCCGACTATCGCAACAATCTCGGTGAGGCGCTGCTTTCGGCCGGAGCTGCGGCCGAGGCGATCACCGAGTTCGAAGCTGCGATCGCCATCAACATGTACTATGGCGACGCCTACTTCAATCTCGGTCTGGCGCGGACCCTGGAGGCGTCGTACTGCAACGATCCCAACCTGCGGAGGCAGCTTGGCTCGCGGATTGTCGATCACTTTCGCAAAGCGGCGCTGATTCAGCCTGAGCTGGAGAGCCAGACTCAGTATCGTGAGGGCCTCACGGCGCTTTCAAACTTCGATTACTCCGGAGCCCTGGTGGCGCTTAAGCGGGTCCGCGAGTCCCGCCGCGAGGCCAAAAGGCAGGAGTTTGTGGCGGCCAACCGCCGCCTCATGACCCCCCGCGACTCGTGGACTACCGAGGCGATTGTCGAGCAGATTCGAATTCTCCAGACCCAGCTCAGTCAGCATCCCAATTACATCGATCTTCAGACCGAGCTGGTCCGCTGCTACTTTGAACAGGCCGATCTGGTCTGGGAACGGGGTGTCGAAGAATGCCGGCGAATTCTCGAAGCTCATCCCGATGCGAGCCACATGGCCGAGGCCAGAGATCGAGCGCAAATGGTGCGACAGTCCATGGCGCAAATAATTGCCGGGATCGGCAGGAGAGGTTAGATCGGATCATGCCCCGTCCCACCGCGCCGATCAGCGAATACTTCAGTCTGGAATCCCCGTTGGCGACCGAATATCGGCGCCTGTTCCACAATCTGCGCAGCGCGGGATCCAAAAGCGAACTTAAGGCTATCCTGATTACCTCATCAGTTACCGGCGAAGGGAAATCCACGATTTCGTCGCTTTTGTCAATCACGTCGGCGCGCAAGGGACACCGTACCGTGCTAATAGACTGCGACATCAGGCGCCCCCACATACACTCACTGTTTCAACTGGAGCGTGTCGGCGGGCTGGTGGAGGTTATCGGCGACGGCATCTCCTACAAGGACGTTTTGAAGAAGTCCTCGCTCGACAACCTGGACATACTGACGGCTGGGAAGCCGACACCGCACCCGAGTGAGCTTTTCAACACCGGCGCCATCGACGCGCTCATCCGTGAGTTGAAGTTTTACTATGACTATGTCATCATCGATTCGCCGCCGGTGATTCCGGTGTCCGATCCGATGCTCCTTTCGCATTCTGTAGACGGCGTCATTCTGGTAGTCAAGGCCGGTGAAACCGCCCGCGAAGTGGCCGTCAGAGCGGTGGACATCATGACCACCAACCGGGCGAACGTACTTGGTGTGGTCTTGAACAACGCCATGAACAGTCTGCCATATTACTACGACTATCAGCACTACCACTACGATTACACGCCCACCGGCGACGATGGCAGCGGCAAAAAGGAATCCCGCCGCCGTTCGCATCGCCACTCGGGAAGCGATGCGGCCCCGACCCGGCCGGGAGAACCTCTGGTCACGCCCGACAAGAAACGTCTGGCCAAGTAAACGCTCAGGGGTGAGCTGCCATGCAGCCCAATTTGTTGACAGTTGACCTGGAAGAGTGGTTTGTAGTTGAGGCGCTCGCCGATCGCTTTGCACCCGAGGACTGGGTCGGGTTGCCGTCGACCCTCCAGCGCAACGTTATGCGGCTGCTCAGGCTGTTCGCCCGCCAGGATGTCCAGGCGACCTGGTTCGTGCTCGGCTGGTGCGCCGAACGCCACCCGGCTCTGATCAACCGAATTGCCGAACAGGGGCATGAAGTGGCATGCCACAGCTACAGTCACCGTATGATCGACCGTCTTTCCCCCGATGAATTCCGGCTGGACACACGCCGCGCGATCAACGCCATCACCGAGGCCACCGGCATCCGCCCGGTGGGTTATCGCGCCCCGAGTTGGTCGATGTCTGACCGTGTCCCATGGGCCTTCGAAATTCTCGCCGAGCTCGGCTTCGAATACGACAGCTCGATATTCCCGATAAAGCACGATCTATATGGGATGCCCGACGGCCCCCGGCACCTGTTCCGCATGACTTTCTCCAACGATCGCTTTCTGTACGAGCTGCCCGCGACCACGATTCGGCGCTGGGGACAAAATGTCCCGGTTGGTGGCGGCGGCTATCTCCGCCATTCCCCCTACTGGTACACGCGGCACATGATGCGCAAAGTCAATGATTCAGGACACCCTGTGATGGTTTACGTGCACCCCTGGGAGCTCGATCCCGACCCACCGGCGATGTCCGGGCTGTCACTGAGTCAGCGACTGCGTTCCTATGGCTCCACCGGCATTCTGGAACAGAAACTGGATCGCCTGCTCAGCGACTTCACATTTGTTCCGGTTATCGAGTATATCCGGGCCGTCACGCGCCAGCGCATCGGTTTCGAGCGCTGACACTCCGCTCACTAACATCTTTATTGGCAAAGTGTTACGTGCGTCGGGGTAGCTTGGTCGTAACAGATCTGTAGCCAACCATTGATAAGCAGCCCGTCCACTCTGCGGGAAGTCCGTCTCGGCAATAAATCCTTGACTAATATGTGTATAAGGCTGTACAGTTGCAATGATGACTTGGCACTACAAACATGGGGTAACATCATGAGAAGAACCCTGATAGCCGGCCTTTTGGCGCTGCTGGCAGTGTCGGCGGTTGAGGCTCGCCGGCAGGGAAAGAAAGCCGGCGAAATCACCGGCGACATCTACCGCGACAGCAAATACGGATTTGAACTGAAAATCCATGGAAACTGGAAGCACAAGATTGGGGATGCGGACGCCGCAGTCCGGATCAGCCTCATTCAGCGCAGCTTTGGTATACCGGTCGACTTCGTCGACAACAAAGAGTACACCACAATTCCCCAGCTGCTCGTCTTTGTCGATACGAGTTCACTCGGAGCACACGTTTTTATAGACTCACTGTTGTCGCCGAACTTCAAGTCCGACCAAAAGAACGATGTTCTCAAGGAGTTCGTTGTGCTTGCGGAACAGGAACTGGTTCCGTTGCAGCGCAGCCGCATGGAAATCGCCGGGCAGTCGGCGCTTCTGTGGAAGGCCAGGGCCCACTACAAAAAGGATATCCCGTTGTCGTCCTCATCTACGGCGGTTAGGGCTGTCCGGCGCTCCTACGGTGGTGCGATCGCCGCGGTTAAAGTGGGCAACAATATCGTGCTGTTTCATGTCATGTCCGAATGGGAATTCTTCGAGCCGGTGCTGCAGGAAGTGCTGCCGATGATCGAAAGCCTCAAAGTGCTGCAGGAGGAGGAGAGCTGATTCGCGCACTGGCTGATCCATCGGTCGCACCGGCAGCTGCTCGACAGGAGGTCACATGTGGATCATTAGGACGATACTCATACTGCTGTTGCTCTTGATGGTGGTGGCGTTCGCCTTTAACAATACCGGCACCGACCAGAAAGTGGCGGTGCACCTCCAGCCGCTGTTTCCGAACTACGTTGATGTACCGCTGATTACGGTCGTGTTCTGGTCATTCGTAGCCGGCGCGCTCATGTGCCTGGTGCTGTTCATTTCGACATTTGTTAAATTGTCGATTCAGTCCCACGCCGCGCGTAAGCGAATCAAGGCGCTGGAGAGCGAGGTGGCCATCCTGCGCAATCGTCCTATCGATGAATCCGCCGATCTGCTCAAAGGGCTGGATCGGAAGCGCGAGGAACGGGAATCACCCTTTGCGGATAGATAAGCCATGATGGTCGAATACATGCTCGAATTCCTGCTGCTGCTGTTGATAGTGCTGGCGGTGTACCTGGTTTATGAGCGTTTCTCCGGACGAACCAAGGAGCCGGAGCCGAGCCTCTATCTCGAGGCACTGCGGGATCTGCTCGACGGCCGTCAGGAGGCGGCCTTCTCCAAGCTGCGCCAGGTAGTGGCCGAGGACGGCAGCAACCTCGACGCGTATCTCCGCCTGGGGCGGATTCTCCGCGAGAACAACCAGCCCGAGCGGGCCTACCAGGTGCACAAAGATTTGACCCTTCGACCCGGCCTGTCCCGGCCCGAGCGGTCGGCAATACTACGAGAGATCGCCGCCGATTGCCTTGCGCTCAACGATCTTAACACCGCCGAAACCGCGCTGAAAGAACAGGTCGAACTCAATCCGGAAGATCACTGGGCGCACAGCCGTCTCCTGTCGCTCCAGGAAAAAGCGCAACAGTGGGACGCCGCCTATGACACGGCGGTTACCATACTCAAACTCGAGGGTGACAAGTCCAAGAAGCCCCTGGCCCGGTACAAGTTTCAGCTGGGCGAAATGCTGTACCGCCAGCGCGAGTATCACAAAGCGCGCATCGCCTATAAAGAAGCCATTGGTCTCGATCCGGCCCACGTATCGGCCTATCTGGCCATCGGCGACTCTTACTATGAAGAAAAACGGCTCGAGGACGCTGTTACTTTCTGGAACAAGCTGACCACCGCCGTGCCCGATCAGGGTCATCTCGCGATCGATCGCCTCAAACGCACCTTGTACGAGCTGGGGCGGTTCGGCGAGGTGCCGCTCATTTGCGAGCAGATTCTGGAGCACTCGCCGAAAAATCTCGAGGCGCGCCGGGCTCTGGCCGAGTTTTATGAGAACAAAGGCGATGTTGACCTCGCCATTGAGATGTGGGAACGGATTCTGGACGACAACCCTGACGACGGTGCAGCGGTGCTCGATCTGATCCGGGTCCACCTGGAACGGCGGGATTACTCGAGGATTTCGTCACTAATTCGAAACCTCGAGAAACGGCGCGAACAGCTCTCTCGGCGGATGTCGACAGGGGCCTCGGAATCGGTGGCTCACGGCGCTTAACCCATTCGACTCTACCTCCCGGTGACGCCATGTGGCGACGTATAGTGTTTTCGGTTGTTATCGTTTCTATGTTGTCCGGGACGGCCGGGGCGCAGACGGTGTATTCGCTCATTCAGAAGGGGAAACTGATGGAGGCCCGCGATTCGCTGTCCCGCCTGGCCCAGGCCTCGGTGCGCGACGGCAACACGCTTTTCTACCAGGGCCTGCTTGAACAGGATGGCGCGATCGCGGTCAAATCAATGGAGGCGGCGTTTGAGGCGTCGTTGCCGTCGCAGCACCACGAGGAGATAAGTTATCGCCTGGCGCAGTATTACCTTTTCACCGGAGACTACCGGAGACTGGCCAGCTTGGTATCCGACTATTTCTCTCGTTGGGAGCGAGGGATGTACCGAGCGGAAATGCGGCGTTTGTCAGTGTTTGCCGACGAGCGTACCGGTTCGTATGAGTCCGCCCTACGACAGTGTGATCGCTACCTGGTCGACAACAGCAGCGGGGATCCGCAGCAGTGGGGGTTGATCGACAAAGCGCGCGTGCTTTCAGCGCACGGTAAGCAAATCGGCGCCGCGGAGACGATCAGGCAGCTTTCGCGGTCGCGTAAGGGTGTCGGCGTGCCGCTGGCGCTCTACCTGCTCGGTATGCAGGCGGTGACGAGGAACAAAGCCGACGATGCTGTTTTCTACTATAACATGCTTCGTGAGGCGTATCCGGCAGCGATCGGTTTGGATCAACTGTCGGCAGGGTTGGGAGAGATGTCGGATAAGCCGCGGACAGATAATAAGGCTGAGAAACTCACCGGAACATATTACTCCGTCAAAGTGGGGGTCTTCTCCGAAGCGGACAACGCCAAGCGCCACGCCGACCGGTTCCGCGGCCAGGGGCAAAAAGTCGATATCGAGACGAAGGAGATCTCCGGCCGCAACTATCGCGTGGTTTATGTCGGGACATTCGATGATTATGACGAGGCGGTCCGCTTCAAGCATCGCCTCGAAGCGGAGCGCAACGATACCTACCAGGTTGTGGCCCGATGACCCGACCGGTTGATCCCGTCAACGGTTTTTCGCCGCTCATGCGGCAGTACCACGCCATCAAGCAGCAGCACCCCGACAAGATTCTCTTCTTCCGCATGGGGGATTTCTATGAGATGTTCGGCGATGATGCCGTCCTGGCGGCGCCGCTGCTCGGGATCGCCCTGACCTCTCGCTCACACGGCAAGGGAGAGCGCACGCCGCTGGCGGGCGTGCCCTATCACTCCGTTGACAGATACCTGGCCCGGCTGCTTGCGAAGGGTCACAAAGTCGTGGTGGTGGAACAGGTCGAGGATCCAAAAACTGCGCGCGGGCTGGTCAAGCGCGAGGTGGTAGAGGTCCTGACTCCCGGCACGGCAACAATTGACGCCGGCGATTCCTCACAGCTTGAGCCGAGCCTCGCAGCGGTGTTCACCGATTCAGAGCGTACCCTCGGGTTTGCCCTTCTCGACATGAACACCGGCTCGTTCATGGTAGACGAGGGGCCGGTCGAGCGGCTTATGGAAAAACTCCGTGTGATGGAGCCGACCGAGGTGCTCTACCCCGGCGATATGCGCGAGAGCGTGCTCGCCCCGCTCCAGCGGTGGTTCAATGGCGACCGCCGGTTGTTCCCATACGAGGAATGGAATTTTGATTACCGTACCGCCGACCGTGAACTAAACGCCCATTTCGGGACCAGCACTCTCGAGGGGTTCGGCGTGGGCGACGCCCGTCTCGCGGTAACTGCCGCCGGAGCAGTGTTTCGCTACCTGCGGGAGAACCATCGTGAACGACTCACCCATATTAGTCGCCTGACCCGGATAGCCGACGCCGACCACATGCTTCTGGACTACGCCACGGTCCGGAATCTGGAACTGGTGCGCAGTGTGTCGAACGCCTCCGAGGAGAACACGCTTTTCGCCGTGGTCAACCGCTGCCAGACCGCCGCCGGTACCCGTCGCCTGCGACATGCGCTCATCAGGCCGTTCAAGGATAAGGCACGGATAGACCTCCGCCTGGGCGCGGTCGACGAACTGGTACGCAATCGTGAACTCTGCGCGCGGATAAGCGACACCCTTAAGGGAGCGCCCGATCTCGAAAAGCTGGCGGGCCGAGTCGGTATCGGCAAGCTCAACCCCCGACAGGCGGCATCGCTCAGCCAGGCTCTGCAGACGGCCCGCGATCTGGCACGAATGCTCGAAGCCGCAAAATCCGAACACCTCGTCAGCGTTCAAAATTCTATACCGGACAACTCCGCTGTTATTGACATGCTCGGTCGGGCGCTGGTCGACGAGCCGCCCATGGTCACGAATAAGGGGGGGATCTTCAAGCCCGGGTATGCGGCCCGGCTGAACGAACTCAACGACTCCATTCGTGCCGCCCGTGATTACATCGGTTCACTGCAGCAGAGTGAGAGGGCCAGGACCGGTATTGGCAGCTTGAAAGTCGGGTACAACAAGGTGTTCGGTTACTACCTTGAGGTCACCAACCCTAACCGCGACCAGGTGCCGCCGCACTATATCCGCAAGCAGACATTAGTAAACGCCGAGCGGTACATCACTCCCGAACTAAAAGAAAAAGAAGAACTGATTCTCGCCGCCGAAGAGAAGATTTTCCGCCTTGAGGCGGAGTTGTACAGCGAGCTGCTGGAGAATTTGAATCAACACATCGGCAACCTGCAACTGACCGCCGAACTGTCGGCGGAAATCGATCTCGTAGCTGCCCTGGCAGAGCTTGCGGTCGAACGAGGGTACTGCCGCCCGGAGATATTCGACGACACCCGCCTGAACATTATTAATGGTCGCCATCCGGTAGTCGAATCAGTGTTGCCTTCGGGGTCGTTCGTAGCGAACGATCTTGCGCTTTCGACCGAAGACCGTCAGATCATTGTGCTCACCGGTCCCAATATGTCCGGCAAGTCAACTTACCTGAGACAGGTTGGCCTCATAGTCATACTGGCCCAGATCGGCTCCTGGGTGCCGGCCGATTCGGCCGAGATCGGCCTGGCCGATCGCGTTTTTACTCGTGTAGGTGCACTTGATAATCTCGCCGGTGGGCAATCGACATTCTTAGTCGAAATGGTCGAGACCGCGAACATATTGAATAACGCCGGCGAGCGGTCGCTGGTGCTGCTCGACGAGGTCGGGCGGGGTACGTCGACTTTCGACGGGCTCTCGGTGGCCTGGTCAGTTGTCGAACGCCTCAACGACGACTGCCGCTGTCGTACGGTTTTCGCGACTCACTATCATGAGCTGACCGGCATGGCGGCCCTGTACGAGCGAATTCACAATTTTCAGGTGGCAGTCAAACGCCGTGAGGACAGTGTCGTATTCCTGCACAAGATAGTCCCCGGCGGGTGCGATGATTCCTACGGTATCGAGGTCGCGCGACTGGCAGGCCTGCCGCGTACGACTATCAGCCGTGCCAAACAGATTCTGAGATTGTTGGAGTCGGGCAAATTCACCCAGAGCGAGCTGGGTAAGGGACTCTACAAAGAGAAAGTGCAAACCACCCTGTTCGAGGCGCCCAGTTCGGAGATCGAAGAGAAAATCAGGCAGTCGGATTTGGAACACATGAGCCCGGTTGAGGCGTTTGATTTCCTGCGCAAACTGAAGGACGAGCTTTTGTGAAACGTACTCCCCACGATCGCCCCTGGATTCGCCCGCTTCCGGAACGCCTCATAAACAAGATCGCCGCGGGTGAAGTAGTCGAGCGGCCGGCATCGGTGGTCAAAGAACTGGTAGAAAATGCGCTCGATGCTGGCGCCGATCGGATTGAGATTGATATCGAGAGGTCAGGTACCAAACTCATCAAGATAGTCGATAACGGCTGCGGTATCGACTCGGACCAGATCGAGATCGCCTTTTCACGCCATGCTACGTCGAAGATTTCCGAGTTCGACGATCTCGATCGGATCGAATCGTATGGCTTCCGCGGCGAGGCGCTGCCGTCGATTGCGTCCGTGTCGCGCATGCGCATGGTGTCGAAAACGACCGACGCCGACTCGGGTACCGAGATCATATACGAAGGCGGCGTGCTGCAATCGAAGAAAGCGATAGCGTCATCGCCCGGCACCACAATCGAAGTCGAGAACCTGTTCTACAATACACCGGCCCGCCGCAAATTCCTGAAAGCTGAAACCACCGAGGCGCGTCATATCACCCGCGTGGCGATGGCGCTGGCTATGGGGCGGTTTCGGATCGGTTTTGTCTATCGTCTCAACGGCCGTCCGATCTTTGCACTGCCGCCCGGACTGGGTCTCGGCGAGCGCGTGGCGGGGTTGCTCGCGCCCGGCAAGACCTTCGTGGCCGTATCCGGAGAGCTTGGGCCGGTGAGCATTACCGGACATGTTGCTCCACCGGGACTGGCGCAATCCAACCGGAACAGCCAGTTTATATTCATCAATGGACGGTACATCCAGTCACCCGCGCTGGGCCATGCCCTCGCCGCCGGTTACGGCGAGCTTCTGCCGCGAGGCAACTACCCGGTCGGGGCGCTACTGCTGAGTGTTGATCCGAGCGAAGTCGATGTCAACGTACACCCGGCCAAGACCGAAGTGCGCCTGTCGAGAGAGCGCGAAATCTACGATGCCGTCTATCATCTGGTCAAAGCCGCCCTGCGACAGGAGGGGGTGGTCCCAAGGTTGGAGACCGGCACTAACATAGCGGGCAGCGTGGCAACGGCCCCGCCGCCATCGTATAGCCATCACCCTAAGGTCATTCCGGGTGTTACGGCACGTGGTGGACACCAGGCGCACATGGTTCGGGAGCTGTACCGAACTACTTCTCCGACTCGGTCAATTGAGGCACCAGCCACGGTTCTGGTCGACACCGCCACCGGTGAAATACTCACGGAGCCTGTGCCGGTGCCCACAGCGGCACCGCCGACAGAGGCGAGCATCCGTCTGATCGGCAGGTTTGAGGATTTGTATCTGCTCGTCCAGGTGGGGCGCGAACTACTTGTGGTCGATCAGCACACCGCGCATGAGCGGGTGCTGTTCGAGGAGACAATGCGCCAGATGGAAGCCCACGGCAGCACCGGCCAGCAACTGCTCCTTCCGGTCCAGTTTGAGCTGGGGGCCGAACAGTTGACGCTGTTTGAGGAGGCGCGCGACGTGCTCGTTCGTTCCGGATTCACTGTCGAGTCATTCGGCGGGCGCACTGTCAGGATTGAAGCCGTGCCGGCGATTCTATCACGCAAATCGCCGGAGACTGCACTCCGGGCGATTCTGGACGATGTCGGCTCGCTCAAGAAATCCGGTTACGATCTGAGGAAAGCGGTGGCTCAGTCGGTCGCCTGCCGGTCAGCGGCCATGGCCGGTGATCGGCTTACCGACCGTGAAGCGATCGGTCTGGTCGAGCAGTTGCTCAGGTGCGAAAACCGCTATTCCTGTCCGCACGGCCGCCCCACATTTATCAAGATGTCCCGTGAGGACCTCGACAGGCAGTTCGGTCGTGCCTGAGCCAGGTCGAATCCCCGTAATCTGCGGCCCGACCGGGTCGGGCAAGACTTCGCTTGCCCTCCGCCTGGCCGAAGATTTTCCAATCGAGATCATCTCCGCGGATTCCCGCCAGTTGATCAGGCATCTCGATATCGGCACCGCCAAACCAACCCCAGGAGAGCAAGAACGGGTCCGTTTCCATCTGATAGATCTTATCGAACCGGGCGAGCGCTTCTCGTCGTTCCAGTTCATAGAGGCCGCCGATGCGGCTGTTGGCGACATCCTCGTGCGGCGCAGACTCCCCGTGGTAGTCGGGGGAACCGGCCTCTACCTGAGGGCGCTGATCGACGGGGTAGTCGAGATGGAAGCGGATCGGCCGGAGATTCGCGAGCGCCTCGAGGCCGATATGCAGCGCCTCGGTCCTGAAGCTATGCACCGACGACTGACCGGAATTGACCCGCAGGAAGCGGCGCGGGTTCATCCGCACAATCGGGTAAGGCTAGTACGGGCACTGGAAATCTATGAGTTAACAGGAACGCCCAAGTCGAAACTTACATCCTCCGGAGCGTACAAGAAAAGTCAGTATGAATACGGAGCCTTCTGCTTGATGCCTGACCGTGCTCAACTCTATCGCGCTATTGAGGCGCGGGTTGACCTGATGATGCGGCTTGGCCTGCTTGCAGAAGTTGACAACCTGTTGGGCCGTGGCTTTGGCGCGGCGCTACGACGAGCCAACGTGATCGGCTACGATGAGCTCCTTGACTATCGCGAGGGGCGATGCTCTCTCGCTGAGGCTGTGGCCCTGATCAAGCAGAATAGTCGTCGGTATGCCAAACGGCAAATCACCTGGTTTCGTCACCAGTTGGAGGGCGAATACTTCCCCTCAGGCGGATCGGTGTTAGAGGCCGTGAGGGCGGCGCTGGAAACCAGGCCCAGGAGGCGTTAAAACTTGACAGGTTTTTTGCTTTTTCTTATATGACAAGCACTTAGCCGAATCGCCCCTAAAGCGTGCCGGCTTGGCCGTCGATATTAAGACAATAGCATCCGGAATCAGGTTGGTCCGGAAAGGAGCCTCGTTTTTTGCGTAAGTTCATGACATCCACTCTCCTTCGAGTCTTGATCGCCGGCCTCGTCTTATCGCTCGTGGTTTCATGTGGCGGCCGAAAGAGTATCCCCGACCACGATTTCGGCTGGGAAAGCCGCACCGCGAGTGCCGATGAAGTCGACAGCACCGCCCTGTTGGAAGCGCTGGATACCGTGCCGACAGCTTTGGCCTCCGCTGATAGTACCGCCCGGCAGCCCGCAGATTCGACCCACCGGAGAGCCGGCCGAATCCGGACGGGAGACTCCCTGGCGCCCCATCCAGCCGGCCCGCACGAGGAAGAGGCGAGCCGCCGCCACCTAGCCTGGCTCTATGGCGCTCAGGACGACGAGAGCGACATCCCGGACCCGATCTATTATGGCGAAGTGGATACCGAAGATTCAGCATCGGCAGTCGACGACGCAGTATGGCGGATGCTTGGGCTTGCCGAGGAATACCATTCCATGGGAGTGCTGGCCAATCGCGAGGCCAACTGGGAGGAAGCCCAGTACTACTTCGAGAAGTCAATAAAGATCATGGCCGGTCTGGATATTGAAACTGACACGATTCCGACTCCCGAAGCCACCAAGTACAATACGTTGCTGGACAATGTTATCTCAGACTATCGTCTGACTCTGCGTTCTTTGGGACAGCTCGAGGGCGATGTAACACCATCAGTATTGGTGGAGAGATTCGCCGATCTGGAAGAGCGGCTCGAGGGGGATTCGCTCTATGTGTCCGGTCAGCGGGAGCGGGAGATCACGTACGACCTGCCCATCAAGAT
Source organism: Candidatus Zixiibacteriota bacterium (assembly GCA_040752815.1). NCBI lineage: Bacteria > Pseudomonadati > Candidatus Zixiibacteriota > Candidatus Zixiibacteriota bacterium. The sequence goes on along the minus strand of JBFMGC010000030.1, from coordinate 2,912 downwards.
GAACGACCGGGTAAAGAGCTCGATCGTCTATTTTCAGACAGTCGCCCGCGACGCTTTCCGCAAGTACCTGGGGCGGTCCAAGAAGTATGAGAAACTCTTCAAAGAAGTGCTGACCCGTCATGGTCTCCCGCAGGACCTGATTTATCTTTGTCTGGTTGAGTCGGGGTTCAATACGAAGGCGTACTCCTGGGCGAGAGCCTCCGGGCTGTGGCAGTTTATCGCCTCCACCGGCCGTCTCTACGGTCTGGAGCGTGACTGGTGGATCGACGAGCGTCGCGACCCAAAAAAGGCCACCGAGGCGGCGGCCCGCTTCCTCAAAGACCTGTATCGTGAGTTCGGCGACTGGGAGCTGGCCATGGCCGCATACAACGGGGGCCCGGGTCGGGTGCGCAGCACGATCAAAAAGCAGGGAACCGAGGATTTCTGGCGTATGCGGCTGCGCCGCCAAACCATGGACTATGTCCCGCTGATCTACGCGGCTGCCATTATCGCCAAAGATCCCGAGCGATACGGCTTCCGCGATGTCGAGTACGAGCCGGAGCTGCGCTGGGATGAAGTTACCATTGACCGCTGCCTCGATCTCAAAGCTGTAGCCGAGGCGGTGGGGTGTTCGGTCGACGAGCTCAAGGAGTACAATCCGGAACTCCTGCGCAACTACACTCCACCCGGACAGAAACACTATGTCTTGAAGCTGCCGCACGGCGTCCGTAGCCAATTCCTGGCGGCATATGAATCAATGCCTTCGCCGCAGGAAACAAGCTGGGTCACGCACACGATTCGCAAGGGAGAGACGATAAGCTCTATCGCTGCCAAGTACGGCGTGTCCCAATACGCCATACTGGAGTCAAATCACCTGGGGCGCAACGCCAGGATCATCGCGGGCAAGACCTTGATCGTGCCGGTGCCGCTCGACCGCGAGTTTGCCCGCACCACTAACGGCAAGAACCGCGAATACAAGGCGGAAGGCTCGGTGTACACAGTGCGCCAAGGTGACACGATGTGGGATATCGCCCGGGCGTTTGGCACTACTGTCGACGCGCTGCGTCGCGTGAACTACATCGAGCGCGGCGCCCGCATCTATGTCGGCCAGCGTCTGAAGCTGCCGTCGAACGCCGCCAATCTGAAACAACTCGCTCAATCCAACGATTCCCCGGCGCAATCACCAGGCGGCAGCTCTAAATCCGGGTCTGAACCCGCGCCACGGCCGTCATCGGGCGCAGTCCGCACACATAAAGTTCGCGTGGGCGACACACTTTGGGAAATTGCCCGCCTGTATGGCACTACCACGACTAATCTTCGGAAGCTGAACAATCTGAGCCGCACCGGGCGAATCTATCCCGGCCAGATACTGCAGGTGGGCGGCGCCTCGGCAGGTACCGATTTCGTTACTTACACCGTCCAGCGTGGGGACAGCCTGGCACGGATCGCCCGGCAGTTCGGAACCTCGATATCCCGGATTCTGGCGCTCAACGAGCTCGATGACCCGGATAACCTCCAGGTCGGCCAGGTCCTGAAAATAAAGGCGCAGTGACGGGGGCATAGGATGGCTCGCAGGCGTGATGTGGTGGTCGGCGTTATTATCGCCGCCGCATTTCTATTCGTGTTCGGAATGATGGCGCTCATGTTCGTGGGTGTAGCGTCATCGGACGGCAACGTATCGTTTGGTTCCCTCGGCGGCTCGGTCGGCGTGGTACCGATGTTCGGCGTCATGGACGAAGCGTCGGGTCGGCCGGTGATCGAAACCCTGGAGCGCTGGCGGCGTAATCGCTCGATCAAGGCTATAGTCGTGCATGTCAATTCCCCGGGCGGCGGGACGGCAATCGCACAGGAAATTCACGACGAGATTCTCAAGGTGCGGGAGAAGAAGCCGGTTGTGGTGTCGATGGCCGAGGTGGCTGCCTCCGGCGGATACTACATTGCCTGTGCGGCTGATCGTATTGTCGCCAATCCCGGTACGCTGACCGGTTCGATCGGCACCATAATCTCTTTTCACACGTTTGGCGGAGTGTTCGACAAAATCGGTATTGGCACTGAGATAGTTAAGTCGGGGGATCTGAAAGATGTCGGCAACTACTCACGAGAGATGACTGAGGAAGAGAAGCTGATGCTTCAGGCGGTGGTCACCGACGCGTACGAGCAGTTCGTGGAGGCAGTCGCCGAGGGGCGGGCAATGGAAAGGGAAGAAGTCTACGCTATTGCGGACGGCTCGGTATACACCGGTCTGCAGGCATACAATCTCCGTCTGGTGGATAGCCTCGGAGGACTGAACGTGGCAGTCAATTTGGCGGCTGATATAGCGGGTTTGGACGAGGAGCCGGACATTGTTCGCCCGCGGGAGAAGCGCCGAGGCTACTTTTCGGACCTTGTCACCGGGCTTTTGGGCGACCTGGGACAGCAAATGGGTCAGGTTTCGGAGGGTCCCCGACTCATGTATCTCTACCGGTAGCAGGACCGAAAAAAAGTGAGTCTGGGTCGAAATTTTTCCTTTTCTTGGATTTTGGTTTTATTATCTTCCCGCGTCCCAAGGGCTTAACCCAGGACTGTACGAGGCTGCCGGCGCGGTCGGGCAGATAAAAAACGAGGAAAACAGAGAGTCGTTAAACATAGTCAGACTTGAGAGGGAGTAAGCTGTGACCAAAGCCGATTTAGTCGAAAAGGTAGCCGAGCGCACGGGGCTCACTCGGACCGACGTGGCTGTCGTGGTCGACTCCTTCCTGGAAACAGTGAAGAAGTCGGTCGAGGCCGGGCACAATATCGAGATCCGTGGATTTGGCACTTTTAAGATCAGGTTGCGCAAGGCCAGGAAGGCGCGGAATCCTCGCACTGGAGATGTGGTCCCGGTGCCGGATCGCAAAGTGCCCGTATTCAAGCCCTCCAATGAGTTCAAGAACATGATCACCAAGCTCTCGCTC
>JBFMGC010000029.1 GCA_040752815.1 Candidatus Zixiibacteriota bacterium | reverse complement strand
AGCGAGAGGCCGGTCGGCCTCTCGCTCCGGGAATCGAAAGGAAAACAGATTCTACTTGCCGCAAATCGTGACGTTCAGCGCCTGGGTCACGTTTTGGATACGGTTGCCCCAGGTATACCCCTGGCGGTTACCGGCGAACAGAAGCGCCACCGGGTTGGCGTTAGCGTCGTTGGTGACGATCAACGAGCCGGAGTCCCCGCTCTTGGAGAAGCTCGCCGAGGTCAGTACCTGATCCACAAATCGGGTATTCGCACCGGCATAGGTGAGGGTTACCGTAGCGTTGATGCCGATTACGGTGCCGGTGGTTCGAGCGGTGGTGCGGCCCACTTTCTGAATGGGCAGGTTCAGCGACGCGTTCACCAGTTGGGTGTTCGGCTGGCCGTAGAAGCCATTCGGGGTCGAGCACTGAACCATCGAGAAATTGGTCGCCGCAATCGCGCAATCCACGGTGTTGTTAGCATTCGAGCCGGTCTGTACCTGGACAAAGTCGGCCAAGTGGCCTATCGTGTCGGCCCAGAAGCCGGAGCACTGCGGCTTGTTATCGTAAAGTCCGGGCTGGCCGACCGGCTCATTGATGGAGGCGGCGTTCTCGCGAGCCAGCACGTGGTTGTTGGACAGAACAAAGGGATTGCCGCCCCGGTAGACCACGCAGCCGAAAGTCCCGGCCACACACACGGTGTAGTTGCCGACCGAGTATCCCATCGGAACCGGACGAGTGGCCCGCTTCTTGAAATCGACAGGGGCAAACATCTCCGGCCGGTCAGTCACCAGGCGGCGCACCGCGACGCCTTCGACCGAGGCCGGTATCCGCGAGTTGTTGGGACGGTCGGTCAATACCAGCAATACCGCCTTGCCGTCGACGTCCATACCGGTAGCTGTGCCGAAAACACCTTCGATCTTCTCCAGATCGACCGCGTGGCGGTTCTGCACCGCCATAACCTTGGCGACATCAGCCGCCTGTGGCGGCAAGAGCGCCGCCGATGACAGTCCGGCCGGATCGTAATCCGGCGCCGTTGTCGGCTCCTGCGAGCAGCCCAGCCAGACCAGGCTGGTGGCAATCGCCAGAACCATCACTGTCAGAGAGTACTTGCTCAGGCGAGAAAAGAGCATACGCGAACTCCTTTGGGTGTAGGGTTACCTGTGACTTCTATGGGTGAACAGCATTTTGACGCCAACGTTGGCCAATGCCCAAAACGCTCGGGCCTGCAGTGAGCCGGAGACTCAGGTGACGATTCGGTTTGATTCATGATCCTAATGCAGGGTGAAGGATAACTTTGTGGGCAGTCTTTGTCAACTATTATTCCTGCGGCGAGTGCATTTTTTGCGGAGTACGGCGGCCTCGCTGCCCGGCGCGGCGAGCCGGGCACTTGGTGAGGTCATGGATCCGACGCCCCGGTGGCCCACCCGCTTGCGGGCGGGATCTAGACTTCTCTCGCGCTACATTGACCCACGATATGCTATCGGCCTGCGCCGCGGTGTGCTCACGGCTGGGCCCGGCCGCAATTCCCCCTGTCCCTTTGGCGGAACTTCTTGTATAATCTGTACCTTCTTAGGAATAACGATATGATTATCAGACGCTTAATGCGCTCCCTTGCCCCGGCGTCGGCGGCTGCCTTCATGATGCTGGCGCCCGGCGGCTGTGGTGAAGGTCAATCAAAACCGGGGAGTGGCGCCCGGCCGGGGGGCGGCGGCACACCGGTCGACGCCATTATCTTGCAGCCTCAACCCCTCGAAAACCGCATTACCGCCACCGGCACCCTTCTCGCTAACGAAGAAGTTGAACTACGCTCCGAAATCTCCGGTCGAGTCACGGGGATATTCTTCAGCGAGGGAAGCCGGGTCGCCAAAGGCACGGTGCTTTTGAAAATCAACGACCGTGAACTGCAGGCTCAGCTCAAGCGCAAGGAGTTCGAGCAGGCTCTCGCCGCCGACGAGGAACGCCGCCAGCGCGCGCTGCTCGATATAAGCGGCATCAGCCGCGAGGACTACGACAAATCGCTCAATCGGCTGAACATGATCAAAGCCGAGCAGGAACTGATCGAATCGCAACTGGCCAAGACAGAGATTGTTGCTCCGTTCGACGGGGTAGTCGGGCTTCGCTATGTCAGCGAGGGCGGGTACGTCTCCCCCAATATGCTGGCGGCGACCATGCAGGACATCGACCCGATGAAAGTCGAGTTCACGGTGCCGGAGAAATACGCCCTGCTGTTGCGTCGGGGAACCGAGGTCACGGTGCAGACCGGCGAATCCGACGAATCCGTCTCCGGCACGATCTACGCGGTTGAATCCAAAGTCGACCCCGGCACCCGCACGATCAAGGCGCGCGCCACGATCGCCAACCCCGGCCAGAAGCTCATTCCCGGATCGTTTGCCCGGGTGGGGATTACGCTCGAACGAATACCGGATGCGATTGTGGTCCCCTCGCAGGCGATTATCCCGGACCTCAGCGGGGAGAAAGTTTTCGTCTGTGTTGATGGCGTCGCCAAGGCGGTGAGAGTCCAAACCGGACTTCGGGCCGAGAAAAGTACGCAGATCACAAACGGCCTCCGCCCTAACGACACCCTCCTGGTCACGGGCCTGTTGCAACTGACTGAAGGGATGCCGGTCCAGATTAACCTCTCAGGCGAAAAGCCGCGTCCTGCCCTATGAATCTATCCTCGACCTGCATTGAGCGACCGGTCCTGTCCACCGTGCTCTCCCTGCTGATTCTGCTCTTCGGCGGGGTCGGCTTCCTGTTCCTCGGCGTGCGCGAGTTTCCCAGTGTCGACCCGCCGATTGTGACTGTCACTACCAATTACACCGGGGCCAATGCCGACGTGATCGAATCGCAAATCACCGAGCCGCTCGAGGAATCGATTAACGGTGTGGCGGGGATACGTACCCTGAGTTCGACCAGCGCCGATGGCCGCAGCACGATTACAGTCGAGTTCGAGCTGGGCGTCGACATGGAAGCCGCGGCCAACGACGTACGCGATCGGGTGTCCCGGTCACTTCGCAGTCTGCCCGCTGATGTCGACCCGCCGGTGGTGGCCAAGTCCGACGCCGACGCCAGCCCGATCGTATCCCTGACTATCCGAAGCAACCGCCTCAGCCTTCTGGAGCTTTCCGCCATCGCCAACGACGTCTTCAAGGAGCGCCTTCAGACCATTCCGGGGGTCAGCGAAATCCGTATCTGGGGCGAGAAGAGATACGCCATGAAGCTGCTGATCGATCCGGCCCGGCTCGCGGCGCACGGGTTGACACCGCTCGACATTCGCAACGCGCTCAGCCGTGAAAATGTCGAGCTGCCTTCGGGGCGGATTGAGGGTTACAACACCGAGTTGTCCATTCGCACTTTTGGACGGATGTCCACCGCCGATGAATTCAATGACCTGATTATCAAAGAGGAGAAGGGCTCACTGGTCCGACTTCGCGATGTCGGCCGCGCGGTGCTCGCCCCGGAGAACGAACGCACCCTGCTGCGCGGAAATCGGGGCGTGCCCATGGTCGCGGTGGCAATTACGCCGCAGCCGGGGTCGAATCATATCGCTATCGCCGATGAATTCTACCGCCGGGTCGAACAGATCAAGCGCGATGTACCGCCCGATCTCGAATATAAAGTCGCGATGGACACCACCGCCAATATCCGGCGGGCTATTACCGAGGTGGCCGAAACTATCGGCATCGCCTTCCTGCTGGTGCTGCTCGTGATTTTCGTCTTCCTGCGCCACTGGCGCACGACTATCATCCCGATGCTGGCTATCCCGATCTCGCTTATTGGCACCTTCTTCATCATGTACCTGGCCGACTTCTCCATCAATATCCTCACCCTGCTGGGAATCGTGCTCTCGACCGGTATCGTGGTCGATGACGCTATCGTGGTGATGGAGAATATCTACAGCAAAATCGAGCGTGGGATGCCTCCCCGCGAGGCCGGACACAGGGGTTCGAAGGAAATCTACTTCGCCATCATTTCGACTACGGTTACACTCGCCTCGGTCTTCCTGCCGATTATCTTTCTGAAGGGTCTGTCCGGCCGCCTGTTCCGGGAATTCGGAGTCGTTGTAGCCGGCTCGGTGCTGATCTCCGCGTTTGTCTCCCTGACTCTGACTGCCATGATGAGCGGCCGCACGCTCCACAGGAGCGAGCACAACAATCGTCTGTTCGAATGGAGCGAGCGGATGTTCAATCAACTGCAGGCCGGGTACCGTCGCACGCTGGACATATTCATTCGGCGACGCTGGCTCGCGCCTACGGTGATGGCGCTGTCGGTGGCTATAATCGTCGGCATCGGGTCGCTGCTGCCATCGGAACTTGCCCCCATGGAAGACCGCAGCCGCCTGGTAGTCAACGCCACCGCTCCGGAGGGGACATCGTATGAGGCGATGGCCGACTATATCGGACGGCTGATAAGCATCGTGGATACGCTGCCCGAACGGGACGCCATCATGTCGGTGACCGCGCCCGGATTTGGCGCTACCAGCGCGGTCAACAGCGGGTTTGTGAGAATCAACCTGATCTCACCAGACCAGCGCGATCGCACCCAACAGGAGGTGGCCGACGCCCTCACCGCGAGAGTTCGACGCGAGACCTTTGCGCGCGCCTACGTCACTCAGGAGCAAACCATCGGCGGCGGGCGCGGCAGTGGCCTGCCAGTTCAATACGTTATTCAAGCCCCCACGCTCGATCGACTCAAAGCGGCTGTCCCTGAATTCCTAAAGGCAGCCCAGGCCGATTCGGTTTTCCAGGTGGTTGATGTCAACCTCAAGTTCAACAAGCCGGAGATGACCATCCGGATTGACCGTGACCGCGCTCGCGCCCTCGGGGTAACGATTCGTGATATCGCCGAAACCCTTCAGCTATACTTTAGCGGCCAGCGCTACGGCTATTTCATTCTCAACGGTAAACAGTATTCCGTGATCGCGCAGGCTGATCGCCCGGATCGCGACGAACCTATGGACCTCAGTTCCGTCTATGTCCGCAACAACCGGGGCGACCTGGTCCAGCTCGATAATGTCGTGACACTGTCGTATCGCAGCAATCCGCCGCAGTTGTACCGCTACAACCGTTACGTGGCGGCCACAATCAGCGCGTCGCCCGCGAAGGGGTACACTCTTGGTGACGGGATAGAAGAGATGGACAAAATCGCCGCAAACATGCTGGACGGGTCATTCTCTACCAGCCTGGCCGGTGTAGCCAAAGACTATGCCGAAGGCTCCAATACGCTGATGTTCGCGTTTCTTCTGGCTTTGACTTTGGTCTACTTGATTCTGTCCGCTCAGTTCGAGAGCTTCCGCGATCCACTGATCATCATGTTCACCGTACCGCTCGCTCTGGCAGGCGCGGTTCTTTCGCTCTGGCTGTTCGGGCAGACGCTGAATATCTTCAGCCAAATCGGCGTGATTGCTCTTGTGGGGATTGTCACGAAGAACGGCATCCTCATAGTCGAGTTTGCCAATCAGCGCAAGACGCAAGGATTGAGACTGCGCGAAGCTGTTATCGATGCCGCCGCTCAGCGCTTCCGCCCGATCCTGATGACCAGCCTGGCAACTGCATTCGGCGCCGTGCCGATTGCGCTGGCGTTGGGCGCCGCCGCGAGGAGCCGCGTCTCATTGGGTATAGTAATCATCGGCGGACTGCTATTCTCACTCGGATTGACTCTTTACGTTATCCCTGCGCTGTACACCTATCTCTCGCGAGAGAAGATACCTACTCAGGTCCCTGTCACCGAACCGGTGGCAGTAGAGTAAATGTCGGGTTGGGAACAATCGACAAACCCACAGCAAGCCGTTGGCTGCCTACTATAGCCGAGCCACACTCGATCATTTCATGGCGGAACCGACCAGCACAGCCGCCAGCGCCACGGCAACAATGACCCCTATAATCACGAACGCCAGTCCGCCCTCGCTGATCCCCACATGCGTGCGATACGGGTCAACCGCCAGCGTCTGATCCTGAGCGCGACGTTCGATCCGCCGCTTAAATCTGATCCGACTGTTGTCGAATTTCTCGAGCAGCTCCCATCCCGCTCGGGCTTCCTCGGCACACAGGCTCTGAACCGCTTCGCGGCTGGAAAACCGGCCCGTGGCAGAGCGAACGATTTTGAATTCCCAACCGGATAGATCACCGCTGTTATACCGGGTCATTTCCTCTTCCTCTTTTTGCTCGCGGCGCCGTTTCGCCGCTGCGGCCGCCGCTCCACCGGCGCTATACATTCGCGAAACTCCTTAATTCGGATACAAAACTATTTGTCGTCCAGGGACATGTCAACCAGCGTGGTGCCCGGCATGAACTCGACATTAGTACTACGATAACCCGAACCTATTCGATTGGCGCGGGAACAAATCGTCGAGACAAATTGTCTTGGATTCTGAAGGAGCATTTATGCCGTCCACCAAGATCAGAATCATCGGCTATGTCGTAGTCCTGCTGGGCTTGCTCTTTCTGGCCGCGAGCAAGGGCCTGCGCAGCGAAAACAGCAAGGGTGAGAGTATGACGCTTAACAAGCTGACCCCCTCCGAAGAACGTGTTATAGTTCATAAAGGCACCGAAGCCCCGTTTACCGGGCAGTACTGCAACCATCACGAATCCGGCACGTACACGTGTAAGCAGTGCGGCGCGGCCCTGTTCAACTCTACCGATAAGTTCGACTCCGGCTGCGGCTGGCCCAGTTTCGACGACGCCATAGCCGGTGCTGTGAAGCAGTCCGTGGATGCCGACGGTCACCGGACCGAGATCACCTGCGCCCGCTGCGGCGGGCACCTGGGGCACGTCTTTTTCGGCGAGCGCTTCACCGAAAAGGACACGCGCCACTGCGTCAATTCGATCTCGCTAAACTTCGTGCCGGCAACCTCGACCGCCAAAACCGGCACTGCCTATTTCGCGGGAGGTTGCTTCTGGGGGACCGAGCATCTCTTGAAAGAAGCAGACGGTGTCATCAGTACCCGGGTCGGCTACATGGGCGGCTCAAAGGATAATCCGGACTACAAAGAGGTCTGCACCGGAAACACCGGCCATGCCGAGACGGTCGAAGTTGTGTTCGATCCGACCAAAACCAATTTTGAAACCCTCGCCAGGCTGTTCTTTGAGATTCATGATCCCACCCAAGTGGATCGCCAGGGACCCGATGTCGGCGATCAGTACCGCTCGGCGATATTCTATACCGACGATGCCCAGAAACAGACATCGCAGAAGCTGATTGACATACTCAAGGGCAGAGGGTACAAGGTCGCCACAGAATTAGCGATGGCCGAATCGTTCTGGCCGGCGGAGGACTATCATCAGGACTACTACGATCGCACCGGTAAGACCCCCTATTGCCATATCTACACGAAGCGGTTTTAGCCGCGCTATTCGCGTTTGCGCCTGATCGGCAGCGGCCGGGCGGCATCGCTCGGCGCGCTGATCTTCGCCGCCCACGCATTCTGACGTGCGATGTCGTCATCGGTGACCACGCGCACATCAAGCAGCCCGTCGGATCGCACGCCCGTTCGAATGTAATTGGCCTCCGCCAGGCACTGGCTCCATCCCGCCAACCAGCATTTTAGCTGCTCTAACTGTTGCGGCTCACCGCGGAAGTGCACGATCAGATCTACATCGCTGCTCGGCCCGGCGGTGGCGTTCTTGGTGCTGCCCAACAAGTAAAGATTGACCACCCCCAACTTATCAGCGTCGAGCTGCCGCGCCAGCCGCTCGATCATCTGCATTCGCCAGCGCCAATGGCGCTCGCCTGACACCGGTTCGGCCAGTTCCTCGGCGGCGGTCGGCCGAACCCAGCTGGCCTGACCCTCGAATACCCCCATGGCCATACCCATGTCGGCGTTCATGAGGATATTCAACACCTTGCCTCCCGATGCCGACGGCACATCGATCACCCGCACCGTGTCGCCCAACTGGGCAAATTCGGGCGCCAGGTCGACCAGTGAATTGTGCGAGTACAACAGGAAATGCTCGTTGAATATAGTCCCTTCCTCGTCGGGATACAGCGGCAGATACCTGATTCCCGTCTCGACTAGGTCCTGGAAGAAATGCGTTCCGAATGACAACTCGGGAATGTATGAACCGCGACGGCGCGCCACCTCGATCAGGCAGCCGGCATTGCTGATATCGGCGTAGGTGACACTTACACCAAGGCGAATGTCTCCCCGGCTGCCCCAGCGCCCGGGACCGATCAGCACGAACTGCCGCTTGGGCAGAAGCTTGTTGAGATACCCCACCGCCCGGCCCACCTCCAGCATCTCCGAGCGCGTCTCCAGCGCCGCATACCGGTGCGGTTCGACATAAACGATGTGCGTGATGTTCGGCACCTGGCCGTTGCCGATGTGCTTACCTGTCGTGAACAGGATGTCATGCGCGGGCGCATTACGAGGAATGGCCGCGGGCGCGTCCGAGCCGGATAGATTCTGCGGTCGGCATTGCAGCAAGTAGAAGTGACGGCCGTCGCTGGCAAACTCAATATCCACCGGCACGCCCAGCGTTTCGCGAAGTGTGTCCAGAATCGCCTTGACCTCGCGACAGAAATCGGTGCGCTTCACCAGACCGTCGAAAGTCACCACCACTTCGCCGGGGCCGAGCTCGGTCTGCATGGGCGACGGGGTCCGCAGGTGGTGGAACTCGTACAGCGAAACCATGTCGTGAATGCCCGGCAGCTCCTCGCCGCCGTTCTCGAGGAAGTGTCTCAGATCGATAGTCTCAAAGGCGTTGGTTTCGAGATTGAGCACGTCGAGTCGCCGCGGCGAATAGTGAGCAATCTCTTCGGGATCGGTGGTGACGCGTATCGACGGATTCCCAGGCGCCAGAAGAACCGGATAGTCATCGTTGAGGCGGTCCACCGCTCTCGTGCCCAGGCCGGGCACCAGGCGCAGAAGGCCGTCCTCACGGTCGATTCGCGGCGACCACCGGAATTCGTTGTTGCTGAACGCCACCCCGGCGACAGTCGGCAGGAAGTACTTGCCCACCCGATTTCCGACCACCTCCTGGATCATGATCCCCATTTCTTCGTTGACGTCGATCAATCCGCGTTCAGCGCGATACTCCATCGGGTCAGGGCCGAACATCGAGGCGTACACCTCGGCGATCGCATCGAGCAGTGCCTCCAGCCGTTTTCGCTTGGGTCCCTGATTGGCCAGAAAGAGACTGCAGTACTTGCCGGAAAACGCAGCACCGATGCGATCTTCGAGCAAACTGGAACTGCGCACGATAAGCGGACGTTCGCCCAGTTCGTCGAGCGCCACCGAGAGGCCATTGACAATATCCGCGGGGAAGTGCGCGTTCTTGAACGTTTGCACGATATGAGGATACTCGAAACGCACCTGGCTGAGCGGTTTGTATTTCTGCTCGACCACCTCGTCGAAGTCGTTGTAATGCATGAAGTGGATGAGCGAATCGGACGCTACGTACCATGTGCGCGGCACGCGCACGTCGGCCAAGAGCTCATTGCGAGCCGCTTTCTTTTTCAGGATCTGAGTTGCCAGATAAAGCCCGGCGCTTTTGCCGCCCAGTCTGCCCTGGCTGCTCGACGTATACACGACCCGGCTGAGCAGTTGATAGAAGTCGCGCACCTCGATAAAGTTCTTGGCGACATTGATATACTGCAGCTGATCGGAGAGCAACCGCCGGATAAGCGACACTTCGATTCCGCGCTTGTTCGGCGAAACCGTATCGCCAACCTCATCGGCCAGGTGATGGTACCTGCGGATGGCATCGGCTACATCCGAGAGCGACAGGTTGCGATTCACTACCTGCACCAGGTAAGACAGTTTGTCTTCCTGAATCCATTTCTGGACCAGGCGAAGCGCGTCCTCTTCTGTCAGGTTCTCGGCCGCGATACGAAGTACCTCGGATACCAGCGCGGAACTGAAATGGATTGTCTGCAGGCGATGCGGCTGGTTCCACTCCCCCCGAAGGACATCCTCGGCCTTGGCTACGTCCTTGGCAAATCCCTCGAGCAGTGACTCCGCGTCCTTCACGCCGCTCCAGCAGAGATGGTTGAGCATTCGGCGCACCACCCGGAGGTAGAGGCTGCGGTCGGTCTGCTCCAGCATTTGTAGAACGATCCGCCATTCTTCGCGCTGCGGTTCAGGATCGTGCCTCCCGAACTGGACCGCTGACTCGCGCACCCGCTGGTGCGAAAGCCGCTGTCCGATTCGAGTAGCGATCGTCCTCAGCAGGCGAGCCTCCTCTTTTAGGAACGGCCCGTTTTCGCCCGAGGGTGTACGGTGGATGTAGTAGACGCTCACCCGCCCTACCGGCCTGCCGCTGGAGTTAATCTCGGCGTGCAGCCCCCAGGCAGTCTCGATGAAATTCGGCGATGTCCAGATCTGGTCGCCGATCTTGATGCGCGCCACGCAGGCCTCCGGATGCTGCCAGCCCGGGGGAATCGCCTCGATTATGCGCGGGCAAACGTCTTCGATCGTCTCCTCGAGACGCCCAAGGGCCTCCTCGACCCGATACAAGCAGTCGAGCTCCCTCGCCTGGCTCTGCAACTGGCCGAGCAGGTCACCGTCGGAATTCTGTTCGGGCAACACCGGTTCGCTCATATCTGGTAAACAATAATAACGGGGCCGGGTTGGCGAAAGCCCTCATCTTGCCCGCCAGCAAGAAGTCGACTGACGCAGCCCGGCCCGGAAAAAACGTCTCATGCAAGCCACGTACTTATGCTGGGGCCTTCACACCCAGCCGCGTTCGTGGCAGGCCCGCGCGACGCGATCGATCGCGATCACGTAGGCGGCGTCACGCATGTACAGACTTCGCTTCTTCGACAGCTCGCTGACCGCCAGGAAGGCGTTGGTCATCTTGACATCCAGCTTCTGCAGGACGTCGTCCTTTTCCCAGTAGTAATTCATGTTGCTCTGGACCTGTTCGAAGTAGCTGCACGTTACTCCGCCGGCGTTGGCAAGGAAATCCGGAATCAGGAAGATCCCTTTTTGGTGGATGACCTTGTCCGCGTCCGGAGTAGTCGGGCCATTGGCGCCCTCGGCAATAACACGCACTTTAGGGCTGATCCGCTCTGCGTTTTCTCCGGTCACCTGATTTTCGAGTGCCGCCGGAATGAGGATATCGACCTCCTGCGAGATCCACTCGCCGCCGTCGACTATCGTATAACCCTGGCTCTTGGCCTTTCCTTTGTCGATCCCGCCGAAGCGGTCGGTGATTTTCTGCAGACCATACAGATCGACCCCGTCCTTCTTCAGGAATGAGTACGACTTCTGGTCCGACTGATCCCAGCAAGAGACACAGACTACTTTGCCGCCGAGGCGCTGAAAAAGTTCGATCGCGTACTGGGCCACATTACCGAATCCCTGAACCGATGCGGTGGTCTTCTCCAGCGGCAGGCCAAGCTGCTTGAGCGCTTCGCGAATCGTATAGACCACGCCGTAGCCGGTCGCCTCGGTGCGGCCCAGCGACCCTCCCATCCCCACCGGCTTGCCGGTAATGAACCCCGGAAACTTGCCGCCCAATATCCGCTCGTACTCATCCAGCATCCAGAGCATGTGCTGGCCGGAGGTCATGACATCAGGCGCCGGCACATCGGCCACCGGTCCGACATTGCGCGCCAACTGCCGCACCCAGCCGCGGCAAATCGCTTCTTGCTCGCGCTCACTTAAATTGTGCGGGTCGCATATCACGCCCCCCTTACCACCGCCGAGCGGAATATCTACAACAGAACATTTCCAGGTCATCCACATAGCCAGGGCGCGGACCGTGTCGATCGTTTCGGCTGGATGAAACCTGATTCCCCCCTTGCACGGGCCGCGTGCATCGTTGTGCTGCACGCGAAACCCCTGGAACACCCGCACTGTGCCGTCGTCGGTACGAATCGGAAGCAAAAACTTGTATTCACGAAGAGGTTCGCGCAGGAGCGCCCGCGTGGGGGGATCCAGATTCAGCAGGTCGGCGACATGATCGAACTGTGTTTGCGCCATATGAAAGGCGTTGAAAGCCGGACGGCCTTTGCCCGTTTCCGATGAGCCGTGCCCGGCGGTTTGGCTACTCATACTTCCTATCTCCCATTAACTTGGTTGGTTGTTTTCCGAGCCGGTAAGCCATGACGCGCAAACTCATTTCAATGTCCATCCAACAGCCAAAAGTATTATCGACCGTCGTCAGTCACTCAAATAACTCGAGCCTTTGCGCCATTCCGGACCAGTAGTCAGGCATCCCACGACCGGTTATCTGGTTAGGGTCGCGTCTGATACCTCTTCGGACCGCCAAACAACAATCGGCCCGGGCCAAAGTCAAGCCGCCCGACACGAAACCAACCGCTCATGGAGCCACCCAAAATGGCTCCACAGTTTACACCGGACAAAATAGCAGAAAACACCACCAAATTCATCCTTTTTTATGATCGGCTTGGAGCGCATGGGGTTTGCCTCCACAGATAAGGCTAGTGCTGCGTGCTGTCGGGCAGAGTCGCCCTGACAGCACAAGGGCGCCATTAGCGCGCTTTGGCCCGCGGCAGACTTTCCGGCAGTGTCTCCACGAACGCCCGAATTTCATCCCTGACCCGGCGGTAATGGGATAAAGCCTCTTCCTCCGACCGGGCGTCTTTAGCCAGTTTTGGCGGGTCATCGAACCCCCGATGAATCTTGATCGCCTTCCCCGGAAACACCGGACAGGCGCGGTCGGCATCAGCGCAAACGGTGATCACGTAGTCAAACTCGAGCGCGGGCAATTCGGCCAGAGTCTTGGATTGATGGCCGGAAATATCGACCTCCGCTTCGCGCATGACCGCGACTGCTCGCGGATTGAGACCGTGGCCGACCGTGCCCGCCGAGTACGGCTCGATCTGGTCGCCTTTTAGATACCTGGCCCACCCTTCGGCCATCTGGCTCCGGCACGAGTTCCCGGTGCAGAGGAAGAGGAGTTTGAGTTTCTTGTCAGATGTGCTCACCGATCGCCGACTCCGTTCTGTTCGGCTTACCCTCGCAAAAGGTCATCAATACAACGTAATGCGTCCGGTTTTCGTATTCAAGATTTTCTTCACACGTTGTGTGACCCAGTTATTCTGAACTTTTGGGTTAAGAAATCACTTGACAAGTTAGGCAGAGTGATCCACCTCGGAGTTGAGTGCGGGCGATTCACGCCCGGCATGGAGTAAACATATGCGTGTCACCAAGGGATTGTTTATTGGAGTAGTGGCTACCGGTCTCGGACTGGCCTGCCTGTGGCCTTTCGGTTGCGACGATAACCCCACCAAACCGCCGCCGGTGGAGGCGAAAAACTATGTTTTCTATTGGAATCGCTACGTTACTGATTCGACGTTTTTCGGCTACCACACACTCACTGGCGAGATCGACTCGTTCTTTATTCCAGGAACGCAAGTGTATGATATGAACGTATCAGCCGATGGCCGGCGGCTCTTCATCAGTTACAGCGACAAAACCAGAGTCTTCGGCACCGAGGACTACAAGCCGATTGTTGACCTGCCCTACTCTGGATGGTACGGGGTTGCGGTTTCGCCTGACAATCGTTACGTCGCGGTCCAAAGTGGGAACCTTCGTATCATATCGTCACAGAACTACTCAGTGGTTTACCAGGATACGCTGGGAGTAAATCGGTCGATTTTCAGTGCCAACGGGAGTCGACTGTACGCCCCAGGTGCCAGTTCATCCTGCCGCTCGATTTACCGGCTGGACTTAGAAAAGGGCTTTGAGTCCGATTCCATCTGCATACCAGACGACTTCCCTGTATTCAGAGTTGTCCCGTCCCGAGACGAGAAGTTGTTATTCATCTTTCGCTCGCTTGGCAACTGTTATATGTACCTTGATGTTTTTGACGTCGCCGGGGATAGTCTCATGTTTCGCGATCTGGTGGCGCCGGGGTGCGGGGATATGGCAGTGTCGCCGGACAAAGAGCATTTGTATTTTACTGGCCCGGGCGACCTGCACGGCTGGCCCCCTCACGCCTATTCATTTGCCAGGTATCATATCGGGAATAAGATTATTGATTCTATATGGAGCGCGAGTATATGTGAATTCAGTGACCCTACGCCCGCATTCGGAAGCGATCTCGCATTGACTCCAGACGGGCGGACATTGGCAATCACAGACGGCATCGTCCGTAACCGCCTTGTCCTTTACGATTGCCAATTGCAGGACACTATAAGGGTCCTTTGTTTTCCGGGCATTGGTTTCTGGCATGTCACGTGCCGGAATGGCAGATAAACCATTGAATTCGAGAAAAGCCCAGGCGTTCTCAAATCGTCGACCAACCGTGCGATTGTTCGCAAGATTTCACTTGACAACTTCGCCCGCATAATTCGCTTTACCACTGGGTGCGGGCGAGTCAGGCCCGGCATGGAGTAAACATATGCGTGTCACCAAGGGATTGTTTTTTGGAGCAGTGGCTACCGGTCTCGGACTGGCCTGTCTGTGGCCGTACGGCTGCAACAAGCGGCCGACCAAGCCTGAACAGCCAAAAGAGTACCCGGTCTATGTCGGTGATTTGGCTGGCCCCAGGCTCTTTACTTACTACCCCAGTACACGACGTGTGGATTCGGCGACAATTCCGTGGGAGGCAAACTGGGGTATTACTGCCTCCGCCGATGGCAAGTGCCTTTACTTGGCTACGGATTCCAATGTCGTGGTCATAGACCCCTCAACTCGCAGTGTGCTTGCTGAGCTCCCTTACCAGCGCAGTCGATCTGTCGTGGTGTCGCCGGACAATCAGCTGGTTGCCATCACGGGGAACGATCTCTTCATTCTGAGCACGGTTGACTACTCGGTCCTTTTCAGCGATACCGACATGACCGAATATGGCCGTTTTTCTTCCGACAGCAAGACATTCTACTGTGCGGCGGGCTGGAGCACTAGCACGCGAGGCTTCGTGTACAAGGTAGATCTTGCCCACGGACAATTCCCGGTCGCGCGATTACCCATGGCGGACGGAGGGGTTGTGCATGTTGTTCCGTCATTGGACGAAGCCAATCTATTCCTGTATCTGGATCTTTCACCTCTGTGGACCTGGGCGTTCGAGGTTTACAACGTGGCGACGGATTCGATCATCTTTCGCGACATAATGGTGCCTGGCGCCGGAGAAATCGCGATGACCTCGGGCGGGAAGTACGTCTTCTACACTAATCCCGGCGTTCACAGTGGCGAACCCCCCCCGCCGGGAACGTTTACTGTCTTCGATGTGGCGAAGAATCAGATCCACAACACGGTATCTGCGTACGACTATGTCCCTCCCACCTGGTGTGGCTGCCCACCGTACACGATGGCTGTCACGCCTGATGACCGATGGCTGGTTCTTCTGGGCGGAGGAGGGTTGGGACAGTTCGTTGTTTATCTGTATGACATAAGGAAGGAGGTATTTGTCGACTACCAGGACCTCGGTCGTGGGGCGTTTCTTGTCAACCCCACGGTTCAGATGATGAGATGACGTTTTTGGAGGAACAAGGGTTATGAAACGAAGAAATGCTCAAGCAGTAGTGCTGGCTGCCTTGTTAGCGGCTGCCGGGCCAGGTTATGGCCAGCACTATTATGGTGGAGGGGAGACGATCCCCCTCAACATCGACTCAGCCAGAATTGCGCTCAAGTTCGACGAAGAAATCGGTACCAATGAACAAGAAGCGATCCTGTCTGCCATTGGCCGGATCGACAGCGTGATTTCCGACAACCATGCCATTGATGGTTTCATGATTTGCGCCCTGTCGCTGGGACAGGGTTATAGTGGCTTCCTTGACTCGGTTCAGGCGATTGACGGAGTCTACCTGGTCGAGCCTTACTACTTGAACGAGACGGACTCTTCTTTTCTGGTGGGCCTGACTTTCTGCGCGGCCTACGAGGAGGATGTGACCCAGAATGAAATCGATAGCATTAACGCCCTCTTCGGCGTCGTCACCGATCATGAAATCGACGGCATGTCCAACGTATTCGTTCTGAAGAATACTGATTCCAGCGGTTATCGTCTACTGGACCTGGCCAACGCCTACTATAACCTGCCGGAGACTCGGTGGGCGCATCCTGACTTTGCCGTCTGGATAGAAGCACAATCGTACCGACTTTTCGACTATTACAGTGGTTATCAATACCATACGAAGAAGGTTATCGGAACCTTCAATTCAGCGTCGGTGTGGGACTTCGCGGGGCTCAGCGATGATACTATCACTGTCGCCGTTGTCGATGACGGAATTACTTCGCATGAAGACTTGCCCGCATCGCGAGTTCTCTCTGGTTTTGATTTCGCTGACTATGACAATGTTCCGGTGCCTGGAGATTACGTAGCACACGGAATGGGTTGCGCAGGGATCATCGGGGCGTCTCACACGACAGACAGTCTTGAAGGTCTTGCCAGTTCGTCGGGTATTATCTCGCTAAATCCTTCGACAGCAATAAAGCCGGTCAAGATCTTTCACGATGACGGCAGGGCACAGGGCGTAACACCAAGCGTCCTGGCGACAGCCATTACCTATGCTTACGTCTACGGCGCGGACGTTCTCTCCAATAGCTGGGGCTACTACATCACATGTCAAGGCGCCGGCAGCTATTTTGATGTGCTAACCGAAGCTTTGGAGAAGGCTGCCACCCTGGGTCGGGACGGGCTTGGAGTTAACATATGCGGATCACTAAGGGACACCTGTTATCAGGACTGTTAGGTTGTGGTGGACTGGTTTGGCTTTGGGTATCAGGTTGCGAGGATAAACCCACCGAACCGAGACCGCCGGAACCCCAGACAATGGATTATGTGCTGTACTGGAGCAAGAATCAGGATGATTCCGTGTTTCTTGCCTACCACACGCTTACCGGTGAACTTGATACTTTCTACTTACAAGGCAGTCGCGTCTTTGGATTGAAAGCTTCGGCAGATGGGAAACGGCTATTCATCGACTACGCAGACAGAATCAGAGTAGTAAACACCGCGGAATGGTATGTGTCAGCGGACCTGCCTTATTCGGGTTCTTCTCACCTGGCCGTTTCGCCGGATAACCAACACCTTGCCGTGCAGGGAGAAAGCCTGCGTATCATCGCGGCATGTGATTACTCGCTCCTGTTTTCGGACACTCTGGCAACGGACATGGGTGTGTTTACAGTGGACGGCAAGAGATTCTATGCACCGGGGCCTTCGACACGCTGCCGCTCAATCTACCGCCTTGATCTGGCGGGAGGGTTCAACGTCGACTACATTTGCGTGCCCGATGAATATCGAATCTTCAGAGTAGTCCCCTCCGTCGACGAGCGCTTGCTATTCATGTTTCGTGATCTCGGTGATTGCTACATGCTATTCGACGTATTCGACATAGCAGCGGACAGCTTGGTGTTTCGAGACCTGGTCGCACCTGGATGCGGGGATATTGTTGTGTCGCCTGACAACGACTACGTCTACTTCACCGGACCCGGGAGTATCCTGGTCGGCCCTCCTCCGGCTTACACTTTCGCGAGGTACTCTCTGGGAGAGAAGCAAATCGACTCGCTCATCTTCTGGAGTACATGTGATCTTCCTTTCCCTACCGGAATTTTGGGAGATAACATTGCCATGATACCGAACGGGCGTTTGCTGGCTGTGACTGAATTTGCTGGACTAAACCGGTTGGTACTTTACGACTGTAGAGAAAAGGATACACTTACTGTGGAGTGTTTAATCGGGGCAGGTTTCTACCATCTGACCTGCCAGAATGCACGTTGACCCAGTTAGCGGTGGAGGAGTTATGAGAATCACAGGAGCAAAAGCGTTAGTAGCTGTTTTGCTGACGAGCGCAGATGTCTGCGCACAGTTCTGGTATGGCCCAGGCGGTGTCGTACCATTAAGAGAAGATTCATCAAGGATCGTCATCAAGTTTGAAGTCCAACTTAGCTGGGATGATATCGGGGCCATACTCGAAGATTTCCCAGCTATCGGTACGAAACTCCAAAACGACAGAGTGCTCGACGGCTTCAGCGCGTTCGAGGTAACCACGCCTCTGACCTCAGAGCAGCTGACTCGACTCAGAACGACAGAAGGAATCTACCTTGCCGAACCGTGTTATCTTGATGACCAAGATTCAGCGTTCATCATTGGGGAAAGTTTTGTTGTGGCGTTTGACGGCAATTTTACCGGAGACCAGATTAATGAGGTGGTTGTGCCATTCCATGTCGTGGTCGACCGGGAAATCCCCGGTATGCACAACGTATTCCTGATTCGAAATACTCCCGGATCGGGTTCAGGTTTGTTGGAGATAGCCAATGCCTTTCATGATCTTGTTTCGACCCGCTGGGCCGAGCCGAACTTCATACCTCGCCTGGAACTCTATTCCTATCGGGTGTGGGATGACTATTACGTGTTACAAAACCACATCAAGCGTGTTGTTGGCACGATTAATGAAAGGTCGGTTTGGGATTTCGCTGGTCTTATGGGCCCCACCGACAGCGTGGTAGTGGCTGTGCTCGACGACGGTGTGACGGATCACGTCTTTGACCTGCCGTCATCGAAGATACTGCCAGGTTATGACTTCTGCACAGGGATTGAAGGGGCTATGCGCGACGAAGATCCTACTCCCGGTACCTCAAGTGCCCATGGGATGGCCTGTGCCGGGATTATTGCGTCGACCCACGCAACGGACTCAGTCTTGGCGGTGGAGACTTGGGATGGTGTGATAGGCATGAACCCAACCACCCGTGTACTTCCGGTAAAGATTTATCCGGATACCACTTCGGGTGTACGCTGTACTATTGCTGACTACGCTGAAGCCATAACCTGGGCGTGGCAGCACGGTGCAGACGTTCTCTCTAATAGCTGGGGATGGTTAACCACACCCAGTGGCGCCTCGGTACTCAATGAAGCTCTGTCTAACGCGGTCGTGCAAGGGCGCGGAAGTAAGGGTTGTTCCGTTTTCTTCGCCTCCGGCAATGCCGGGCTTCTTGGGTATTCGGTGGGCTATCCGGCCTATTTACCGTACGTGATGGCCGTAGGGTCAGTGGATACTCTTGAAAATCTGCTCCCGTATACCCAGCGCGGGGACTCTCTTGACTTGACGGCGCCGAGCGGGCACACGGGTCTGCATGGCGATGTATGGACAATTGACCAAATGTACCAATACGGCTACAATCCAAC
The DNA here is from genome assembly GCA_040752815.1 of Candidatus Zixiibacteriota bacterium. NCBI lineage: Bacteria > Pseudomonadati > Candidatus Zixiibacteriota > Candidatus Zixiibacteriota bacterium. The sequence goes on along the minus strand of JBFMGC010000029.1, from coordinate 16,839 downwards.
CTACGGACAATACGACCCCAAATACCCCTGGCCGTGGGACTGTCAGCTACCCGAATGGGGGCTCAACAATGAAAACTACAACTGCCGTATGGGCGGCACATCAGCCGCTTGCCCTGTGGCTGCGGGCGCAGCCTCGCTCCTTCTGGCGCGGGACCCTGAACTGCTGGCTCGCGACACAACCTCGGATTCATCGTCGGACTACAACGTGTATGACATCCTCTGCAAATCGGCCAAGCCGCTGGGCGGTGCCGTACCGAACGGTGCTTATGGCTGGGGCCGCGTTGACGCCTATCGGGCCATCCTCTCTATCGCCCGTGGCGACGTCAACAACAGCGCCGACATTTCGATGGGTGATGTTACCTATTTGATCGATCATTTATTTGGCAGCGGTGTGCCGATATTCCCTGACAGTCTACTCGGTGACGTTACCTGTGACGGCGCGCTTTCTATTGGGGACATAAACTTACTTATCGACCACCTGTTCATATCCCTGGATCCGCTGCCTCTGCCGTGTTTTGAGTTTAACAATTGAAATCGCGGATGACGCCGTTTTTGAAGCCACTTCCACACCGAAAAGCCGGATCAGACGATCCGGCTTTTCTAATGCGATAGGTTGCCTACCCCCCACATTCACCTTGACAGATCGCCCGGGAGTCGTTATCTGTTAATAGGTTATGGCCCAGTTCCAGCCGGCGCTGCGGCGCCCGTACGCCTATGGCTGATCCAGATACAATCCGCCTCGCCGAGTCCATCTGGGACTACTCGCACAAGCTCTTCGACCTCGCCCACTCCGGCCCGTCCCGGCTCGCTTTTCTCAGCGAATCCGCCGCCCTAATATCTCGCGCCCTCGGTTGTTGCTCAGCCCGAATCGTCATTCGCGACAAAGACTGCCGCCTTTGTATCAGCCACACCCCGGAAAATCGTACCGAAGGCAGGACCGCCCAGGCCAGTCAGACCACTGATCCGGCGGCATCCAGGCGGTGGACCACGCCCGGCTGCGACTCACTCGAATCAGTTTGCAACAAGGTCTTTAACGCCCAGGTCGACACCGACCTCCCCTGGTTCACACCCTTCGGCAGCCTGCGCATAGATGACCTGGAATCGTTCCCCGATTGGAAGCGACTCGCGAGGATGCCCGACAGCCCCGACGGTATCTGCTTCACGGCGACATGCCGATCGGCGATGATCATTCCTGTCGACGGCGCCCGCCGACGTCTCGGCCTGCTTCAGCTCGAGTCCGAGTCCACCGGCTACTTTAACGCCCCGTTGATCGATTTCAGCGAACAGTTTGCGCACACTTTCGGAATAGCTTTCGATATCAGACAGCTTCAGACATCGCTGCGCGAACGGGTAAAAGAGCTGACCTGCTTATACGACGTCATGCGGCTGGCGGCGCGCGATGATACCCCGCTCGACGAAATCCTGCAGTGCGCGGTCGAGACTATTCCCCAGGGCTGGCTTCACGCCGACTCCGCCGCCGCGCGAATCGTGCTGCGCCACCGTACGTATGAATCCAAAAGCGCCGGTCGCATCGGGCAGCGCATGAGTGCCGATATCATAATAGACAACTCGAAAGTTGGCCTGATTGAAGTAGGCTACACCGACCAGATGCCGCCCGCGGACAACGGTCCCTTCTTGCACGAGGAACGCGACCTGCTGGGCGCCTTCGCCAGGGAACTGGCGCTCACTGTCCAACAGCACGAAAGCACGGAGGAACGGCAGAAACTTCATGAGCAGCTGCGTCACGCCGACCGTCTCGCCACAATCGGCCAACTGGCCGCAGGTGTCGCTCACGAACTGAACGAACCGCTGGCGAGTATCATGGGGTTTGCCCAACTCGCGGGCAAACAGCCCGGCCTTCCGCCGGAGATCACTCGTGACCTGAACAAGATTGTTGCCGCCGCCATGCACGCCCGCGGCGTGATCCGCGAACTGCTCGTATTCGCGCGCGAGGCCAAACCAACGAAAGTCACGTTCAGCCTGAATGAGCTGATCCGCGACGGCCTCTTCTTTCTTGAGTCCCGTTTCGTCACCGCCGGTATTGACCTCGTGTGCAATCTCGATCCCGACCTGCCCGATATCACCGCCGACCGCTCACAAGTGCTTCAGGTGCTGACCAATCTCGTAGTTAACTCGGTACAGGCGATGCCCGACGGCGGCCGGCTCGCCATTCGGACCAGCCGCGAAAACGACCAGGTTCTTTTGGTAGTCGAAGACTCCGGCTGCGGCATGGACGAAAAAACGCTCCGCGGCATTTTCCATCCGTTCTTTACCACCAAGGATGTCGATCAGGGGACCGGCCTGGGGCTGTCGGTCGTGCACGGAATCGTGGTGTCGCACGACGGCCGTATCGATGTCACCAGCCGCCCCGGCGAAGGCACCCGCTTCTCCATCCGCCTCCCCATAGCCGCTCCACATCTCGCCGAAAGCTCGACTCGTGGCCACTAATGCCGATAAGGCCCGCATCCTGCTGGTCGATGACGCCCCTGACACGCTTGAAGTGTTGGAACGCAATCTCAGTGCGGGCGGATATCGCGTGGCTACGGCGCGTTCGGTCAGCGAGGCGACCCGCTCTCTGGACCTGATGCCGTTCGACCTGGTCATCACAGACTTCAAAATGCCGCAGGTGGATGGGTTCGACCTGGTCCGCTACGTGCACGAGAACTACCGCGACCTCGAAGTCATCATGATTACCGGCTACCCGTCGATAGGCGGAGCCGTCAAGGCGGTACAGCTCGGCGCGTGCGACTACCTGCAGAAGCCGTTCACCGACGATGAGCTTTTCGGCGCGGTCACACGTGCTTTGGAGAGACTAAGCGAACGCCGTTCGGCCACGAGGGTGTCAGCGAAACTACAGCACGAGCCGTACGCACTCATGGGCGAGTCGAGCGCGATGCAGAAAGTGTTTCGGGCCATCGAGAAAGCTTCGGCCACCCTGGCCAACGTTGTAATCACCGGCGAAAGCGGTACCGGCAAAGAACTTGTCGCGCGCGCTATCCATTACAGTTCCAGCCGGGCGTCGTTTCCGTTCGTGCCGGTCAACTGCGGCGGAATCCCAGAAGGCCTTCTGGAGAGCGAATTGTTCGGTCACGTAAAGGGCTCCTTCACCGGTGCGGTTAAATCGCGTCCCGGTTTTTTTCAGGCGGCCGACGGCGGCACTTTGTTCCTCGACGAAATCAGCGAGACCAGCCCCGCCATGCAGGTCAAGCTCCTGCGCGCGCTGCAGGACAAAGAGATCACCATGGTGGGCGACAGTCGCCCGCATACAGTTGACGTGCGCATTCTCGCCGCAACGAATAAGAATCTCGAAGGTCTCGTGCAAAAAGCGAAGTTCCGTGAGGACCTCTACTTTCGCCTGAGCGTCATCACTATCAACGTCCCCCCGCTGCGGGAGCGCGAGAACGACGTTGTTCTCCTGGCCACCGCTTTCGCGCGGCAGTACGCCCACGAGATGGAGCGCCCACCGGTGCGCTTCTCGGACAACGCCGTACGCATGCTCAAGAGCTACCCGTGGCCGGGGAACGTGCGCGAACTGGAAAACGTAGTTCAGCGGCTGTTGTTTATGAGCGACTCTGACGAAGTTGAAGCGCCCGACCTGCCGCCGTTCATGCGCACCAGTCTGCCCCGTCAGAACAATCTCCACCGCACGCTGGCCGAAGTCGAATGCGAGCATATCCGCAACGTGCTGGCGAGTGTCGACGGGAACAAGACCCGCGCCGCCGAGATACTGGGCATCGACCGCAAAACGCTGCGGGAGAAGCTGAAGGGAAGCGAGCCGGAGGAGTAGGGTGGGTAGTAGAGAGCTTGATGTTGTAGGGCAGAACCCCTTGGTGGTTCTGTCGGAATGGCGGGTTCGAAGCGGACCCGCCCTGCAAGACTTGACCCACGCACCCAGTGACGTCATGGCCCGGCTTGACCGGGCCATCCAAGGGTTGTCTACAAGCCTACAAACAATTAGGCAGCCCGAGCGACGGACCGGTGATAAACAGATAATCAATGAGCGACGTGATGTCGCCAATCGTGATATCCTCACAGGTTGCCGCGCCGGTTGCTGACTGATTCATGTCAGCTTCCTCAAGACAATCGATAATCCCGTCACAGGTGCTGGCGATAAACTTTGCGTCGATCATCGTGGTCACATCACCGATGGTGGGCTCATCCTCGCCGCTGCCGTTGGCGTCGCCCACGCGATCGACACAACAACCGCTCGAGTAATCCTCCCAAAAGCCCGAGCTAAGGCTGTAGGATTCTGATTGCGTTCCTCCGGCGGCAGTCTGACCAATCGTCGCATCAAAATGATAACTTGTCGAGTTACCCGACGCTGCTGCGGCAGAGGCCGCCGACCATATCAAGGACTCCCCAACAATCCTGTATGACGGCGACGACGGGTTACTCTCGGCAGCTGAGGCAGTCATATCATGCGGCGCTAGCAAAAGTCCCAGGACCGCAAAGATTCTATACGTTTTCATCGTTACACCTTCCTCAACGTCAGCCTCAGTGCTCGGCGGCCAGTTTCTCGATGATGGTCTTGAGTTCGACTATGTCGGATTCGAGTTGCTCTATCTTACTGTCTTTTTCGTTCGCCAGCGCTTTTAGCTGCCGGTGAAGTTCCTGTATTGCTGCCAGGGCGACGCCATCGGCATCAATAGTCGTTATGTACCTGCTGTCTTCGCCTACGCCAAAGGCCTCGGCGAAGTCCTGGGCCATAGGCCCCAGATGTCGCACCGATGCGTCCTGCGAAATGTAGTTCCAGGTGCTGATTTCGAGATCCGCCAGCCTCTCCAGCACTTCTTTTCCCTCAACAGCCTCGACGTTTTCCTTGCAACCTTGGTCACTCAGTGACGACCATGATCCACCGCCGGGGGCCAACTGGACGCCCGCAGTAGGGCTGCCGTTGGCAGGGTTTATGCCGGTTACAAACCTCACGCCCCCAACTGCGCGGGCCGCAAATTCGTTGTGATTGGAGGTCGAGAAATTGAAGTAGTTCGTATCGGCAAAAGCAAATGAACCTGTGTGCTGGACCTTGGCGCGAAATCCCAGCGCTATTCCGTAGGGAGCCCAGGCAGCACACATTTCACCTGCGGCCATGCTGCAGTAACCTGCCGCCGTGTCGGAGTAACCCCCGAAAACCGTTGCATACGGGCTACCAGTATAGCTGTTTGTACCCAAGTTTAACTGGGTGGAGGTCATGGAGCCTTGAACGGCACTGCCGTAGCGCGCTATTCCATACTGACCGTCCGTGCGAATCACGTCACCGGTCAAAGTCCAGTAGCTCGCTCCTCCGCCACCGGCGGGCTGCCAGGAACCGGCGCCAGTACCATCGCAAGTAAGCACATACCCGCCCACAGCACCTGTCGGTAGTGTAATTCCCGTAGCACCATAGATTGCTGTCGCGCCTGCGGCCATCGAGCCAGCAGCCTTGGACAGGCTTATACTTCCAAAAGTCAGGCCATCACTGGTCATGTTGCCAAACTGATCTTGCATTTGATCGTCTATGTATAGCTCGCCGCTACTCAGATCGGTCGTTTGATCCTGCATCTGATCTTGAATCTGGAGACCCTCATCGGCAGCTATAGTCGCGGAAAACTGAACTGTTCCGGTAGAGACATCGGTAACGGTGAGTGAGACGGTCTCGGCTGTCGCAGTGAACTGGTCCTGGATATCACCTTCCTGCTGATCCTGTATCAAATCTAACCCATCGCTGTTCAAGTCCGCCCTCTGATCCTGAATTTCATCCACCAACTGAAAGCCGCTGTCGGCGGAGACCGACACTGCTTCCATGACCTTTTCGTTGACCAAGTTGTACACTGCGAATGAAATCTCACCAGCGTCCAGCGTGAACTGATCCTGAATCTGGTCTTGAATCTGATCCTGAATTCCGCTTAGACCGGATCTGTCCATAGTCAACTGATCCTGAATTCGACCCGGATCCAACTCGTAGTATCCAGTGAAAACGAGATCACTTGATTGAAGCTTGGAACTGGTGCGAGACTGCTGTGGGGACGAGCCCGCCATCTTTGAATCGGCCGAGGTCATCGTAATGTACCCCGGACCGGATATGAAATCACCCCGCACGGACTGCGACACGTAGGCGTTCGGAATGGCGCCCAACCGAACGCGGGGCGTAAACGTCTCGCTGTTAAACGTGATTTCAAGATACGGCGTAATGATGCCGCCGCTCTCCGTCACAAAGACATTCACTCCGATAGGATTCACGTTTCCCAACTCTGTAGTCATCATGCCGGCAGTCACGCTGACGCTCTTCGATTCGGTCCAAAGCTGGGTGCCTCCAACCGGATCATCGTAAAGACTGAAAGTCGCCGGGTAAGCGCCGTCAGCAACCGGTTGACCGCCTATATCCACCAGTTGTGCCTGATAGTTTATGACGGTCGCAAAGACGGCCGGACTGGCCGCGGTCAGAGCCGCGGCGAACAAGGTTTGAAGGAATGGTGGGCGCAGCATTGGTCTCTCCTTGTGTGTGAGTTATGCGTTTGTGATTCTTCTGTGCTTTGTTGAATTCATTTCGTGCAATCAGAGCGCCAAGGGCCCTGATGTGTAAGTACTGCCGATGGTACCGGGCTGCTATTCATCCGGTTCGCCGCATATACAACTGCGCTCGCCGACAAGACGGAACCCAGCCTGCCATTTCGACTCCCCGTAGTCACTCGAGACTCCGGGGTACTACATGGCTATTTCGATCTGCTTTTGATAGCGACGGCCTGGTGATGAATGCTATTCGTAGCGACTGATTAGTCAGACAGCAAAGTCTCTGCCCTCAGGCAAAGTTGCTACCAGACAGATTGTGAGCTTCCAGAGATGACATAGCAACCGCATCGCTCGCATGTCAACCTCACACAAACTAATTCTAAGAGCGCTCCTGTCAAGTGTTTTCGCACTCCGACTTCAACTCCCTACCACACCGTACTTCGGCATGACACCGTCAGCGTCCGTCAAGCGTGTCTCCGAGTTTCGCCCATCCCGACATTGTCCTGTCCGGGGCAATTCTCCCCAGTGGCACGAACTTCCCCGCTTCAAACATCACACAGCACCCGGACGAACGGTCTCTAAGCACACCTTCATGGACCATATTTGTATACTATACAGTCCATAATCGCTTATCGCATCACACCCTAATCACAACGAGTTTTTGATTTCACACATCGGCGAAATCAATCGCCACACCGCCCACCCATGGCACCGGTTTTGCCCTTGTCACACGCTATCAGAGGCTGTTCTCCGCCTGCATTCCGTGTGGCAGCTTCTGTGTAACCGGCTTACCGCGCCGGTCACCGTCCGCACATCAAACATGGAAAGGTAACCATGACTTCCGACACCCTTTCTGGCATCCTTGAAAAACACCAAAACGGGCACGGCGGGCTGATTTCGATTCTCGAAGAAATCCAGGCAGTTTACAGCTACCTGCCGCGCGAAGCGCTCGAAGAAGTCGCCAAACGCACCGGCCGGTCACTGGTAGACGTCTACGGTGTCGCCACTTTCTACACCGCGTTCAGTCTCGAACCGCGCGGCAAGCATCTGGTCTCCTGCTGTCTCGGCACCGCCTGCCATGTTCGCGGCGGCCCGGCGGTAGCCGAAGAACTCGAACGGCAGTTAGGGATCAGGGCCGGTGAGACCACGCCGGACCGTGAATTCTCGCTTGAGACTGTCAACTGTCTCGGCGCCTGTGCGCTTGGGCCGGTGGTGGTGGTCGACGGACACTACTTCCCCAAGACGACCACCTCAAAAGTAAAGGGCATTCTCGACAAGGCCCGCGCCGGTATCGACACTATCGAAGTAACCACCGACCAGAGAGTCTTCCCGGTCCAGGTCAGCTGCCCGCGCTGCAACCACAACCTGATGGACCCGGAGTTCCTGATCGACGGTCACCCCGGCATCCGCGTCACCATTTCATTCGGAAACAAGCACGGCTGGCTGGTGCTTTCCAGTCTCTACGGCAGCTACAATGTCGAATCGCTGCATCCGATTCCGCATGATACGATTGCCACCTTCTTCTGCCCGCACTGCCACGCGCAGCTTATCGGCGGCGCCAAATGCGGCGATTGCGGCGCCCCGATGGTGCCGATGATTGTCCGCGGCGGCGGAATCGTGCAGCTCTGCTCGCGCCGCGGCTGCCGGGGCCACATGCTCGATCTCGGCGGGGTGGCCATTGACTAACACAGCAAGCAAGCCTTCAGTAAGGGAGATAACTACATGAAAAGACTCGCGTCCCTTGAAGAGTTCATAGGCTTTCGCGAGCGCATCCTGAGCGAACGGACCTTCCAGGCCAAAATGCCGACTCTGGTAGTTTGTGCCGGCACCGGAGGACAGGCCAGCGGCTCGAACGACATTATCAGGATCATAAAACGGTACATCATCGAGAAAGACCTGCGCGACAAGGTCGCCCTTCGCATCACCGGTTGTCAGGGCTTCTGCGAGATGGACCCGTTTATCCTGGTGGAACCGGGCAAGCACCTCTACCCGCAGCTCAAAATGGAGGATGTGCCGCGGGTGATTGCGGCAGCCATCGGCGGCTATGTCGAGGATGAACTCATCTATCACCAGCCTCGCGACAAGAAGCGCTTCCACAACCAGAACGATATCCCGTTCTTCAAGAAGCAAACCCGCACCATTCTCGGCAATAACGAGAAACTCGATCCCATCCGCATCCTCGGCTATATCGAGCAGGGCGGATACGAGGCTCTCCAGATCGCTCTCGAGAAGAACGACCCTGAATGGATCATTAAAGAAGTCAAAGACTCGCGAATTCGCGGGCGCGGCGGCGCGGGGTTCCCAACCGGCATCAAGTGGGAGCGGGCTCGTGCTTCGAAAGACGACAGGGGTATCAAGTACATCGTTTGTAACGCTGACGAAGGCGACCCCGGAGCCTACATGGATCGGAGTTTGCTCGAAGGAAACCCACACGCCATCATAGAAGGAATGATGCTCGCCTCGATGGCGATCGGCGCCAACAGAGGCATCATCTATGTGCGCAGCGAATACCCTCTGGCCGTCAAACATGCCATGATAGCACTTGAGCAGGCGCGCACACTTGGCCTGCTTGGCAAGAACGTCCTTGGCATGGGGCGGGATTTTGACATCGAGATTGTCCGCGGCGCCGGGGCGTTTGTCTGCGGCGAGGAAACCGCCCTGATCAAATCAGTCGAGGGAGTGATCGGCGAGCCCCGCCAGCGCCCACCTTACCCTGTCGAGCGCGGCATTTTCGGTCATCCCACCTGCATCAATAACGTTGAAACCCTGGCCAATGTCCCGGTAATAGTCAGCCGCGGCGGCGCAGAGTTTGCTAAAATCGGCGTCCCCGGCAACACCGGCACGAAGATCTTCTCGCTGGTCGGCAAAATCAGGAACACCGGCCTGGTGGAAGTGCCGCTCGGTATCAAGATCAAGGACGTGGTTTACGATATCGGCGGCGGTCCGGTCAGCGACGCCAAAATCAAAGCGGTGCAGACCGGCGGGCCATCTGGCGGATGCATTCCCGCCTCCATGTTCGATCTGCCAATCACCTACGACAGCCTCACCGCGGCCGGCTCGATCATGGGCTCGGGCGGCATGATCGTGATGGACGAAAACACCTGCATGGTCGATGTCGCCCGCTATTTCATGAAATTCCTCATGGACGAGTCCTGCGGCAAGTGCTTCACCTGTCGCAAGGGAACCCAGCGCATGTACGAGATTCTCGACGACATCACGAAAGGCAACGCGACACTTGAGCATCTCGATCTTCTCGAAGAACTCGCCCTGGTTGTAAGAGACTCGACCATGTGCGGCCTGGGGCAGTCGGCTCCTAACCCGGTGCTAAGCACGCTGCGGTATTTCCGCCACGAATACGAAGAACACATAATCGAGAAGCGCTGCCGCGCCTATGTGTGCAAGGACCTGGTGGGCGCCCCCTGCCAGACCGCCTGCCCGCTCGGCACGCAAGCCTGGCGGTATGTGGCGCATATTGGCCGGGGTGAATACGACCAGGCCTACACGGTCATTCGCGAGGCCAACCCGTTCCCATCGGTCTGCGCCCGTGTCTGCCATCACCCGTGTGAGAGCCGCTGTCGGGCAGGCACGAGTGGCGGCGATGCCATCGCCATCCGCGCTCTCAAGCGCTTTATCACCGACCGCACCGAGCCGTCGGCCTATAAGCCGGTTCGGCACACCTGGCCGTCAGGTCCGGCCCCACGAGTGGCAATTATCGGTTCCGGCCCGGCCGGCCTGACCACCGCGCACTACCTTTCGCTCAAAGGGTGCCGCGTGACGGTTTTTGAGTCCGAGAGCAAACCCGGCGGCATGTTGACCTGCGCGATTCCATCGTACCGCCTCCCGCGTGAAACGATCGAGAAGGAAATTGCCTCGCTCATGGACGAAAACATCGAGTTGCGTTGTAACACCTCGCTCGGTAAGGAAATCTCGGTTGACTCGCTCTTCCGCGATGGCTACCAGGCAATCCTGCTCGCCATGGGTGCGCACAAGAGCAAGCTGTTGCAAGTAGACAATGAAAACGTTGAAGGTGTCTTCCCCTCCATCGAGTTCCTCAAAGCGTTCAATTTGGGACAGAAATCCCAGGCTAAGGGCAAGGTGGGTGTAATCGGCGGCGGCAACTCGGCTTTCGATGCCGCTCGCATGGCGCTGCGCCAGAAGGATGTCGAGAAAGTGACTATCCTCTATCGCCGCACCCGCGAGGAAATGCCCGCTTTCCCGGAGGAAATCGAGGCCGCCGATCAGGAAGGCATCGAGATAATCACACTGGTCGCACCGACCCGCATCCTCTCCGAAAAGGGGCGCATCACCGGTCTCGAATGCAACCGCAACGAATTAGGCGAACCGGACTCGAGCGGCCGCCGACGCCCCGTGCCGATTCCCGGCTCTGAGTTCACGATTCCTCTCGACACACTAGTAGTGGCCATCGGTGAGGATTCCGGAATCGACTGCATCGGCCCGGCTCAATCCAGTGGTATCGACACCACCGTCCGCAACACGGTAAGAGTCGACAGCAAGACGATGATCACAAACCGACCCGGCGTGTTTGCCGCCGGCGACGTGGTTACCGGTCCGAACACGGTTGTCGAGGCTGTCGCCGCCGGCAAGAAAGCTGCGGTAATGATCGCCCGGTATCTCCTCAAGCAGGAGATGGCCCAGCCGTTCGCCGAGCCAAACGTTCCCGATGTCTATGTCGAGCCGCTCGCGGCTGAGTCCGCCGGGATGGAAACGCGACGCGTTGAAACCCCGCGCGCGTCAGTGGAATGGCGCCGCCGCAATTTTGCCGAAGTGGAGGTATCGTTGTCGGTCGATGAGGCGTCGCGCGAGTCGCTTCGCTGCCTGCGGTGCGACCTCGAATTCACCAAATGCAAGAAAGCCGAACCTGTCGCCACACCCGAGGCGGTGATGGGAGGAAAACTGTCATGATAACACTCAAGATCAACGGCCTTCCGGTGACGGTCGACAAAGGCACGACCATTCTTGAAGCCGCCAAATTCATCGGCTTCCCCATTCCGACCCTCTGCCACATGGACGGTCTCACTCCGTACGGCGCCTGCCGGCTCTGCCTGGTCGAAGTGGGTGATGAGCCGAATTCACGCCTGGTGACCTCGTGCACTTATCCGGTGCAGGAAGGTCTCAAAGTCCGTACGGCCTCCGAGCGTGTCATCCGGGCGCGAAAGATGACCATCGAGCTGCTGCTGGCGTCCTGTCCGCAGTCGAAGACTATCCAGGATCTGGCGTCCGCCCACGGCGTAAGGCAGCAGCGTTTCCGCCAGGAGTACGAAGACTGTATCCTGTGCGGCCTGTGCGTGAGGATGTGCAAAGAGCAGATGATGGCGGGCGCGATCGGTTTCCGGGCGCGAGGCCATCGCCGCAGTGTCGGCACGCCGTTCGACATCAAATCGTCCGTCTGTCGCCTCTGCGGCGGGTGCATCTATGTCTGCCCGGCCTGCCAGCTTCGCTGCACCTTCTCGGATCCCACTAAGGCGATCTGTGGCGGGTGCGCCAACCTGGAGCCGCCCTGCATTGAGAAAGAACAGTTCCACGATATGATGTGCTACATGAAACCCTGCGTAGCCTGTGAAATCAGAAAAGAAAGCGAAGTTAAATAGAAAGGAATGGCAACAATGACACTGTCACGAATCAATGCCTCGGCGGCCACCCTGACCAAGAACCGCACCGAGGATTCGATTGTGCCGACCTCCGGCATGTGTGTGACCTGCGTGGATGGATGTATCGGCATGTGCGAAATCGGCAAGTCGGCCTACCGCGGTCACGAGGTCATCTATCCTCAGCCGTTCGGCGTCATCACCACTGCCGGAGAAAAGGTCTATCCCGTCGATTACTCACATTTCAACATCATGGGCGGCGTGGTCGGGGCGCACGGTATCGCCGCCGACAGCGACGTAGCCATCTTCCCCAATGTCAACCTCGAAGTCCGTTTCGGGCATGATAAGGGGATCAAGTTCCGCCTGCCGTGGATCATTCCGGGCATCGGCTCCACCGACGTAGCCAAGAACAACTGGGAAGGTCTCGCCATCGGCTCGGCGCTCGCCGGTACCGGACTGACTATCGGCGAAAACGTAGTCGGCATGGATGTCGACGCTACTATCAAGAACGGCCGGGTAGTCGACACGGTTGACCTCAAGCGCCGTGTGCAACTCTACAAAGACCACCAGCGCGATGGCTACGGTGCGATTATCGTGCAGGCCAACGTGGAAGATACCCGGCTCGGCGTGCAGGAATATGCTATCGAAAAACTGGGTGTCCAGTGGGTCGAGCTCAAGTGGGGCCAGGGTGCCAAGAATATCGGCGGCGAGGTCAAAATCCGCAGCCTCAAGAAAGCTCAGTTGCTCTACGAGCGTGGCTACGTGGTTCTGCCCAATCCGACCGACCCCAATGTCATTCGTGCCTTTGAACGCGGCGCGTTTTCTGAATTCGAACGCCACTCGCGGGTCGGCATGGTTTCCGAGGAAGGTTTCGCGAAGCGTCTCGAAGAACTCCGCAAGGCGGGCGCGAAATACATCTCGCTCAAGACCGGCGCGTATCGTCCGGCGGCGCTGGCGCAGGCAATCAAGTATGCCTCGAAGTACAAGATCGACGTGCTCACGGTCGACGGTGCCGGCGGCGGCACCGGCATGAGCCCGTGGCGCATGATGAACGAGTGGGGCATTCCGCCGGTCGAACTTCACACGCTCACCTATCGGTACTGCAAGGCCCTCGCCGATAAGGGCGAGTACGTGCCCACTATCATCTCTGCCGGCGGCTTCACTTTCGAGGACCAGATCTTCAAGGGCCTAGCGTTCGGTGCACCGTTCGTGAAGTTGATCGGCATGGCACGCAGCCCGATCGCCGCCGCCATGGTCGGCAAGACCATCGGCCGCGCTATCGAAGAGCGCCAGTTGCCGGTTTATGTCGAACGGTTCGGCTCCAAGATGGACGAGATCTTCGTGACCGCCGCAGAGCTGCGGCGCGAACTGGGCGACGCAGAATTCGAGAGACTGCCTGCGGGTGCTATTGGCCTCTATACCTATTATGAGCGGCTCGCCCAGGGACTTCGTCAGCTCATGGCCGGCAGCCGTAAGTTCAATATCGACAGCATGACCCGCGATGATCTGGGCGCCCTGACGCCCGAGGCGGCCCAGATTAGCGGCATTCCATATATCATGGATTTGGATAAGGCGCAGGCGAAGGAGATCCTGGGCGTATTGTGAAGCGCGGCCCCATCGCTCGCGCCGTTTTAGAGGTACGGCGGGCAGCCTGCCGCCTGGCGCACCGAAAGGTATGCCAGGCACTTGACAGAGTGGTGCGGCAGTCCGCCGAGTGAGAATCCACAGTCGGGAATCAATCGCGATGAACGACCGGAAAACCTCGATTGACAGACTCCTGCTCTCCCTGCAGGAACGGGCCAAGGAGCTCGAATGCTTCTACGCGGTCCAGGACATTCTGGCCGCGCCCGATCAGCCGATCGAGACAATCTGTCGCCGCCTGATCGAGGTTATCCCGCTCGGCTGGCAGTCGCCCCTGCTCTGCCGCGTGCGCATCTCTATCGGCACCTCCCATTACACCTCTGCCGGCTTCGAGGAAACACCCTGGACCCTTAGCGCCGACATTGTCGTGCAGGAGCGGGTGGTCGGATATATCCGAGTCTGCTACACCCAAAACGCAGGTAACGACCCCGGCGGACCGTTTCTGGTGGAGGAATCACAATTGCTGCAGGCGATCGCCGACCGCCTGGGCAGTTACCTGTCGCAAAGACTGGACCGCAAGATCATCGAGGGATGGAGCGCCGCACTGGCTAATATCCCCTCTCACGAGCGGTGCGATTGGCAAATCGCACTGGACACGATCAAACGGGCCAATCGCGAACTGTACCAGAGTATCTCTCGCAAGATGCTCAACTATCTCTGCTGGTGCGGTGTGCCCGAGGCCGAACCTATCCTTCGCTCGTTTCACCCGGCTCGGCTTAGTTTCGAGTCCGCAGACTACGAAGGCGAATGGAATACCCCCCACGAGGGACACGGAATCGGTTTCACCACGTTTCTGGGCACGCGGGTCTTTGCCGCCGCGGCGGAACATCTCGACCCCGATCAGATTATGCGTCTTATCCAGACCTGGGTGCAGGAAGACAAACAGAGCTTCCTGATTCGCCTGGTCGGCACCAATGTCAATACGGCGTCGGTGGCCGACATGGTCCGCCGCTACTACGAGATGTCGCGTGATCCCTCGTTTATACCGATCGCCCGCACCCGGGGGATTCTCATTTCACTTATTCGGCGGTTTCTATCCGAGGATCGAAGCTATGTCGATATCGCCCGCGAGCTGATGGACATAAGTGACTTCCACGGCCTTCTGCAACGTTCGATATACAGCGCCGAAAGCCACGGCCGCCTGGGCGGCAAAGCGGCCGGACTTTACCTGGCCACACAGATCATGCGCAAGAAGGAGCAGGACAACCCGGCGCTCCAGGGAATCAAAACTCCCAAGACCTGGTACATCACGTCCGACGTGCTCTTCCACTTCGTGCACCACTGCAATTTTGACGACGTGGTCGACCAGAAGTATAAGCCGATCCAGCAGGTACGTCTCGAATATCCGTGCATCGTCCAGGCGTTCAAGAGCGTGCCATTCCCCGCGGATATAACTCGCAGCCTGGCTGTCGCGCTGGATGACTTCGGCGACAACCCGATCATTGTCAGGAGTTCAAGCCTGCTCGAAGACCGTATCGGCGCGGCGTTCTCCGGCAAGTACAAGAGCCTCTTCCTGGCCAACCAGGGAAGCAAGCGGCGGCGTCTCGAAGCGCTCACCGACGCCATCGCCGAGGTTTACGCCTCGACCTTCGGCCCCGATCCGGTCGAGTACCGGGCCGACCGCGGCCTGCTCGATTACAACGAGGAAATGGGCATCCTGATACAGGAGGTGGTCGGGAAGCGAATGGGCCGATACTTCCTTCCGGCCTTCGCGGGTGTCGCCTTCAGCAGCAACGATTTCCGGTGGTCATCACGCGTCAAGCGCGAGGACGGCCTTCTGCGCATGGTCCCCGGTCTCGGAACCCGCGCCGTCGATCGACTGAGTGACGACTATCCGGTGTTGATATCCCCCGGTCAACCCAACCTGCGTGTGAACGTCACACCGGATGAAATCTGCCGCTATTCGCCTCGCTTTATCGATGTCATCAACCTCGAAAGCGAGAGCTTTGAGTCGATACGGATCGACGCCTTTCTGGCTGAGTCAGGCGACGCCTTCCCTGAGCTCGACAAGGTCTTCTCTATCTACCGCGAGGATCAGATCGGGGACGTCCGTATGACCGGAATCGAATTCTCGTCAGAGCAACCAGTCGCCACTTTCAACGGCCTAGTCACCCGCACACCGTTTATCAAACAAATACAATCGCTCCTGGCTGCACTGCACGCGACTCTTGGCTGCCCGGTCGATATCGAATTCGCTTCCGATGGCATATCGTTGTATCTGCTCCAATGCCGGCCGCAGTCCCACACGATCCAGTGTACCGCCGCATCCATTCCCACCGACATCCCCCGCGAGCGGATCGTGTTCAACGCCCGTCGATTCGTATGCGACGGTCTGGTGCAGGATGTCACGCATATCGTCTATGTCGATCCCGACGGATACGCCGGCCTGGCCGATCTGAACCGAATGATCGAAGTCGGGTACGCTGTCAGCAAACTGAACGAGATTCTGCCTCGGCGCCGCTTTATCCTGATGGGACCGGGCCGCTGGGGCAGTCGCGGCGATATCAAACTGGGTGTCAGCGTGGACTATGCGGGCATCAACAATACCGCCATGCTTATCGAAATCGCGCGCAAGAAGGGCAGTTACGTACCGGAACTTTCGTTCGGCACCCACTTCTTCCAGGACTTGGTCGAATCGAATATCCGCTACCTGCCGCTCTATCCCGATGACGCCGGAATCATCTTCAACGAGGAGCTGCTGCACGGATCGCCCAACCTGCTGACCGAGTTGGCACCCGAATACGCATACCTGTCCGATGTCATCCGCGTGATCGACCTGCCGAAGTCCGCGCACGGGCAATTACTGTGCGTGGCGATGAACGCTACTGTCGGCGAGGCGCTGGCGTACCTCACGCCGCCACACACTAGGAGCATGTAGGCCTCGCTACCGAGAGCGCGCCAACTTTTCGCTTGCATCACACACCTGCGTAGAGTATTCCATTGTCTGACGTAGGGCGGGTTTGCTTCATACCCGCCACTGGTGACTGGTGGCCCACAGCTTGCTGTGGGTGGGCAGAACTGAAAGCACGGGAGGTCGCGATGGTAGGAATCAAGAGTACAAAAGTAGTGATTATGGGGGGGGGTATTGCTCGCCTGTGTGGCCTAT
>JBFMGC010000028.1 GCA_040752815.1 Candidatus Zixiibacteriota bacterium | reverse complement strand
ACGGAGACCTCCGCCGTAATTCTCCTATCTCCAATGGCGTCAGGTCACCGCCCTATTACTCCCGGTCCCCGGGAGTGGCGGGCTAAGGGCCTGACGCAACTCAAACCAAAACTTTTGGGACAGCCTCGGGAGGTCTGCCGCGCACGGATAAACTCTGGCCACAGTCTCGAATCATTGTAATTGAGCCGCCTGAGACCAGCGCATATATTCCCGCCTATGAGGATCTGCCACTTTTCGGACAGTCATCTCGGCGCGGGGGAGAGCCATCGCCGACGCGCGCCGAGCGGTCTGACCGAACGCCAGGAAGACATAATCGCTGCGTTTGTCGAGGCCGTGGATCGCATCATTGAGCTGCGCCCGGACTACTGCATTCACTCCGGTGATCTGTTTGACTCGGTCCGCCCATACAACAGCATCATGGCACGGGCGGGGCGGGAGCTTCATCGTCTGGCCGCCGAGGCCGGTATTCCGACGATTCTGATAGCGGGCAACCATGACGCACCCCGGCAACCACATGTCGGGGCTGCAGTCGAAGTGTTCAAGCAGATTCGCAATCTGTTTGTCGCGGCCTCGGGGCGACTCGAAAAGTTCCGTCTCGGGGAGGTATGTTTCCATGCCCTGCCGCACTGTCTCACGACCTCGGAGTTGAAGAAGCAGTTGGCGCTGTGCCTTCCCGATTCTGATGCGCGCTACAATGTGCTCGTCATGCACGGGGTAGCAGCCGGGATGCCGGAATTCTCGATGGCCGATCTGGGCGAGCAAGAGTTGCCGCTGGATGTGATGCAGCGTTTCAACTATACGGCTCTCGGTCATTATCACAATTTCTGTCAGGTCGGGCCGAGGGCCTGGTATGCCGGTTCGACAGAGCGACTGTCTCAGGCTGAGCGCGAAGTCGCCAAGGGGTTCGCGGTAGTTGATTTGGAGCCTTTTAATGTCGAATTCCTGCCGGTGCACAGTCGGGGCATGGTCGATTTGTCGGAAATCGATGCCTCCGGAAAGCGCGGCGATGAGGTAGCGCAACTACTGAAGGCGAGGCTTGACGAGGTAGGAGTCGGTGACAAGATCGTTCGCGTGAGAATTGCCAACGTATCGGAAGAGACGCTCAAGACGCTGCCGGCGGGAGTGCTCGCTGAGTTAAAACAGAGTGCGTATTCGCTCGATGTCCGTTTCGAGAAGAGTGCGATTGAGGGGGAAACGGCGCGATTCGGCCGCTCCGCGGTTGGGCGGCTCGATCAGAGTTTCATTCACTTTCTGGAGGCCTGCGACCTGCAGGGGTTCGACAAGGAACGCATAGTCAACGAGGCGCTGCGGTACCTGAGCGCGGGTGAACAGGCGTTGTGAGCGTCGGCTGGGCGCAGTGCTGGCGGGCGAGCCTGCCCGGGGGGGCAGATCCAGCGAGGGTTTGTCTTACGAGCCGGCAGATAAGGTCCTGCCGCGGCGGGCCGGGCACCTTACCATGTTGCGGGGTAGTGTGTTGGAGCGAGTCTGGCAGTGCCGGGGCCGCCCGCTTTTTGTTGACTTGAATGAGCGGAAATCTAACTTGGACGTACAATTGGGAAAACCGTTTGACCGCAGAGGAAATCACGATGAGAAAGTTCGCAGCCGCATTCACACTGGTGCTTGTTCTGTTTGTCACGCCCACCTATGCCGACTTCGCGGTAGGCTCGGCATTCGGCACGTTGACTACGGCCCAGGCGCTGGGTCAGGGGAAAGGGACGTTCGGATTTGGAGTGGGAATTGCCGACGCCACGTCGTTCGTGGGCACGTTCGCCTACGGGCTGTCTCAGTATTCGGATGGCCGTCTGAAATTCGGTTTGATTGATAACGACGGCGCCGACACCGAGATCACGTTCGGCGTGGATTATAAGTGGCAGTTTTGGAATCGCGGGGCCAATTCCAATCATCCGTTCGATTTCGCCACTGGCTTCATTTTCGAGTACGCTGACTTTGGCGTTACGTCGGTTCTCCAGTTCGGCGGACAGTTGATCGGTTCCTATCCGGTTGTTTTGAAGCGCGGCGGCACGATCTCTCCCTACGCCCGTTTCAATGCCCGCATTGAATGGCTTAGTTACGACCTTCCGCCAGGATGGCGCGGTGATGACTCCGATAGCAATCTCGAGGTCGGTCTCAATGGCGGTATGCAGTGGCAGATGACCTCAACGGTGGCGTCGTATATAGAGTTCCAGATCGACGGCAACAACGGCATCTTTCTGGGTATTGACTTCAACGTGATGTAGAACCGGCTCATCTCGAGCATAAAGAAGGCAGCCCCGCGTTGCGGGGCTTTTGCTTTGTGACTTATTTCGACGCGACCCTGCTGGGCGTAGTCCAGGGGCTGACCGAATTCCTGCCGGTTTCCTCGTCCGGGCACCTGGTGCTCGTGCAGGAGTACCTAAGGGTCCACGAGGCCGATCTGGCGTTTGACCTCGTGCTACATCTCGGCACCCTGGTTGCCGTGTTCATATACTTCAGAAGCGCCATTTGGCGCCTGATCCGGGCGCTTTTTGGAAGCGGTACACCCGATGACCGCAAGATGATCATCTGGCTGGTTATCGGGACCATACCGGCCGGGGTCATCGGCGTGCTGTTCGAGGAGTACTTCGAACAGGCCTTCGGCAGTCCGGTAAGCACGTCATGGGAGCTGATCGTGACGGGCTTGATCCTCCTGGCTACAAGATTCGTGCGGGCCGGACAGCGGCCCATTTCGCTCATGCCGACAATCTGGATGGGTATTGGTCAGGCGGTGGCGATCATGCCGGGAATATCCCGTTCCGGGACCACCATCGCCGCCGGCCTGTTCGCCGGGGTGAAGCCGTCGGTGGCGGCCGAGTTTTCGTTCTTATTGTCAATTCCGGCCATCGCCGGCGCGGTGCTGCTCAAGTCCGGTGAGATAGTTCGCGCACCGGCGGCACTGTACGGCCCCTACCTGGCCGGGTTTCTCTTCTCGCTCGTTTTCGGGCTGCTGTCGGTGTACGTTGTGCTGACCACCGTTAAGCGGGGCAGATTCGACTGGTTTGCCTATTACTGCTTTGCCGTCGGCGCTCTGGGGCTGTATCTTTTCCTCTAAATGCAGAGCCGCACCCTGGTAATTCGATTTGGATCACTGGGCGACGTGGTCCTAACGTCGGCGACCGTAGTCAATCTCAAGCTTGCCCATCCTGACAGCCGGATTGTCTATCTCACGCGGGAGCGCTTCCGGCCGTTAGTTGACCTTTTTTTTGGGGTCGATACGGTCGAGACCGTGCCGGATCGAATCACGGTGCGAACCCTGTTTGAGATGCTTCTCAATATCGAGGGTTCTGGTTTCGAACAGGTAGTGGATCTGCACGGCAACCTGCGATCGTGGTTTGCGCGCTCGGTATTGAGAACTAATAGCATTTACACATATCCGAAGAGACGTTGGGAGAGGTGGGTACTCACACGCAGGAAGAAGACCCTACCGTCAGAATATCCGCATACGATTGATTTGTACAATGACGTTCTGATCCGGCAGGATAAACGCGCGCCGTGTGACCGGCCGCTCATGGCCGCCCCGCCGCTGGCACCAGATCTTGCAGCAGTTGTAGACACAGGTCGCCCGGTTGTTCTAATCGCTCCGGGCGCGGCGCACCCCACCAAAGCCTGGCCGGTGGAGCGCTTCGCCGAAGTAGCGCGCCAGTTACAGGTCGCGAAATCGGTAAGTATCGTGTGGGCTGTTACATCGTCGGAGAGGTCCGCTTACGGTGCGCCGAATGACTTGCGGCAACGGGGCCTCACCGAACTTGTTGATTGTCCCCTCGATCAGCTCGCGGCGATAGTGTCGCGGGTCGCCCTGGTCATATGCAACGATTCGGGGGTCGGGCATATCGGTTCCGCGGTGGGAACACCGGTTCTCGCCCTGTTTGGACCGACCCACCCGGTGCTTGGTTTTGCGCCGCGCGGGCTGCGTGATCGGATCATGCAGGTGGACGAGTTCTGCCGCCCCTGCTCGCGCCATGGGAAGAAACCCTGCTGGCGCGAGGAGCGTTACTGTTTCACGAAACTAACATCCGAGAGCGTGGCGGGAGTTGCGGTTGAAATGCTCGACGAGACAGCCCGACTGACGCCTTGTTTGTTTGTTGATCGCGACGGGACCCTAATCCACAACAAGCATTATCTCGCCGATCCCGAGGGCGTGGAGCTTATCGACGGCGTACCGGAGGCGCTGCGTCAGGCGCGACAGCTTGGCTACAAAGTCGTCGTAGTTTCGAACCAGTCAGGGGTCGCTCGGGGACTGCATACTATCGACGATGTTGAGCGTGTCAATGCCCGTGTGCGCGAGCAGTTGCGTGATCGCGGCGCTGATTTTGACGCCATCTATTATTGCCCGCATCATAGTTCGAAGAGCCGGCCGGCTTCGATGAACCAGTCCTGTCGCTGCCGGAAACCGTCGCCCGGCATGGCCGAACAGGCCGCTCTGGAGCTCGGGCTCGATCTGCGGCGCTCGGTGGTAATCGGTGATTCCGTACCTGACATTGCCCTGGCGCGGGTAATCGGTGCGCGGCCGATACTAGTGCGGACCGGTTACGGCGCGACAGTTGAAACAAGACGGCCGGATCGCCTGCGCGGGTTTGGTGTCGACGTGGCCGACGATCTTGCGGCGGCCGTCAGGTTACTTCTGCAAGGAGAGACGGCTTTGTCCTGAATGAGGGCGCGAACGCCGGCTCATGCCTGCCGATATATCGGTAATGAGGCACTGGCAGCAGTGACGGTAAACAGGTGTCGGAACCGGTTCGTCTTACGGTTTGTTGAGGACGTATAGCCGCGGGACGACGGACTTTCTGCTATGGTCGTTCAATTAAGATCCTGCCGGACAATCTCCCAGGTTGTCATTACCCTTCTGGCGGCAAGTTTGACTTGTCTGCTGCCGGTTCCTGCGTCTGCGCAGTTCTATTTCGGCAAGAACAAGGTTCAGTATACCGATTTTGACTGGCAGGTGATGACCACCGACCACTTCCATATTTATTTCTACGCCGAGGAGACCGAAATCGCCCAGGTGGCGGCCCGAATTGCCGAGGACAGCTATCCGAAACTGGCGGCGCGCTTCAATCTCGAAATCAAGCGCAACATTCCGCTGATCATTTACTCGTCACCGATGTACTTTTCACAGACTAATATAGTCCCCGGGCTGCTTCCCGAATCAGTGGCCGGGTTCACCGAGTTTCTGAAGGGACGGGTGGTTGTTCCTTTCCACGGGTCGTATTTCGATTTCGAGCATGTCATCGTGCATGAACTGGTGCACGTGTTCACGCTGGCCAAGCTCGACGAAATCACCCGCCGCCAGAGCGTAATCCGCTTTACCGGTCTTCCCCTCTGGTTCACCGAGGGCCTGGCCGAGCACTGGTCCGAGGAGTGGGACACGGAAGCCGACATGATCGTCAAGGACATGGTCCTCCGCGGCGATATCCTTCCCATAACCGAGTTCTGGAAGATTCAGGGTACGTACTTCATGTACAAGCTCGGCCAGTCGGTGTGTAAGTTTATAAGTGAAGAGTACGGCCCCGAGAAACTGCTTTTGGTTTTCGAGAACTGGACCAAGGGCCGCAGTTTCGAGGAGGTTCTGCACCTGACCCTGGGTCGACCGATCGATAAAGCCTCCGACGAGTGGCAGTACTGGCTCAAGAAGAAGTACTTCCCCGAGATCGCCGAACTCGGCCTGCCCCGCATGGAGTCGGAACAGCTTACCTTCGACGGTTATTCCGTCAAAGGGGTGCCGATTACGTGGGATGACGGCTCCGGCAAGCGCGACTGGATCGTCTTCATGGCCTACCGTCGCGGCTACACCGGCATCTACATGAAGCCCCGACACTCCAACGGTGACGAGTTGCGCACGCTGGTCAAAGGCGAGCGATCCAGTCGTTTCGAGTCGCTGCACTTACTGCGGTCCGGGATCGATTCTAACCGCGACGGATTGATCGCCTTTTCGTCCAAATCACAGGAGCAGGATGTCATTTACACTTATAGTCTGGCCGAGGGCCGGATCGTGGGCGAGTACCGCCTCGGCGAGCTGATTGCCGCCCGCTCGCCGAGATTCTCTCCGGACGGAAAACGAATCGTCTTCAGCGGCATTCGCAGGAGCGGCTACACGGATGTCTACTTGCTGAATCTGGCTGACAGATCACTGACAGCCGTTACCCATGACATCTATCATGACATTGATCCGGTCTTTTCACTTGATGGATCGGCCATCATCTTTGCATCGGATCGGTGTGACCGCGGCGCCGTCGGAGCGACAAATCTGTTTGAGGTCTTCCTCGAAGACCCGACCGAGATTCACCAGCTTACCTGGGGAGATTTTCACGATCAGACACCCGATATCACCCGGCGAGGGACCTTCTTCGCATCGAACCGCGGCGGAGCATACAATCTCTTTCTGCTGGATTCATCGGGGGCGATTACCCGGCAATCAGCCGTTGCGACCGGCTCGTTCGATCCGAGGATGACTGCCGATGGGAAACATCTCGTATACACCGGTTACGAAGACTTTCAATTTCGTGTGTACGAGATGAAGCTCAGGGACAGCACGCCGCCCGTGGCAAATACCGCCGCGCTTGCTCACTCTGCCTGGGCGCCGCGCCAGATTGACCGAGGAGTGAGCAAATCGACGGTCAAGTACGAGACCGACTATTCGTTTGACATTGCCCAATCGACCATCGCCTATGATCCGATATATGGATCGGCCGGCGGATTGCAGGCGTCGTTTTCCGACATCCTCGGCAATCATGCTTATTACTTCCTGCTGACCAACACGGCGGAAACCAAAGACGATCTGCTGGAGTCATTCAACTTGGGGGTTACGTATGTCAATCGGGCGCACCGTCTCAATTGGGGCACCGGGCTGTTCCATCTCTACGACGAGTATTATGATCGCAAGGATCTCTACTACTTCAGACGCCAGGCCGGTGCCCTTGGGTTCTTCAGCTATCCGGTGTCCAAATTCAGCCGGTTCGATTTGACCAGTTTCGTTCGTTATGACAAAAAGGACCGCAGGTTTGGTCTGGAGGATCGGGAAGGGTTTCTGGTTTCGTCCTTCGTCAGTTGGGTCTATGATAACTCCATCTGGGATATTAGCGGGCCTATCGAAGGACGGCGCTATAATCTTTCTGCGGGCATATCTCAGTCGCTCACTCACGGCCGGGCATGGAACCGGATCGCTCTGGCCGATATCCGTCACTATCTGCGGCTGGGCGCTAATTCGGCCATTGCCCAGAGGCTGTTCGGATTCACGTCTGGTGGTCTTGAGCCGCAGCGGATTTATTTCGGGGGAAGCTGGACCTTCCGAGGGTTCGACCGTCGCGAATTCTACACCCGCAAAGTAATCTTCGCGTCTCATGAGCTTCGCTTTCCACTGATAGACGATCTTCTGATCGGCCTGCCATTCGGCGATATCGGCTTCCGGGGCATACGCGGGGCGCTTTTCTTTGATCTCGGTTCGGCCTGGGACGATGACTTTGACGAACTGCTCGGTTCGTACGGCTTTGGCTTTAGAGTGAATCTGGGCTACGTAGTGCTGCTTCGCTTTGATTTCGCGCGCACCACCGATTTTGAGACAACCAGTCCCGGCTTCGATTTCGACTTTTTCTTCGGGTGGAATTTCTGATGAGTCGAGCGCTCACAGTATCGATTGTCCTAATAGTCGGGCTGGCCTTGATCGTCGCCTCGTGCGGGCGGGTCATGCGGCTTGAGCGCGAGCGAATCTCTGCCGAAGGATATGCCATTTCGCGAGGCACGGCGGCTCAGCTTGGGGCCGATGACCGTGCCGAATTCGGCGGGCGCTTGAGTTTGCTCTGGTCAGAGGGGCTGTCAGGGAAGCCGGCGGGGCCGCTGGCGATCCATAATGATCTCATAATCTTCCCGGAAAGTAAGAAGAAGATACGGTTTTTTGAAGTTGCAAGCGGCGATCAACCGGGGCGGTGGCGCGCCAATGGTGTACCTCAGACGGGTGTCGCGGTGGCTGACAGTCTGGCTATCTATGGTGTTTCTCCGCGCAAGGATTTCCTGAGGGCAGTTGATTTCCTGACCGGCAAGCGCCTTTGGCAGAGGAACGTCAAGGATGTCCGCCCTGGGCCGATAATAGTGGGTAACCGCCTTATCGTGAGTTCCGCAGACGGCCGTGTGCTGGCTTTGGAGCTTGGCGATGGTGAAACGGCCTGGGAGACGCGGCCCGAATGGCGGCCGTCAGCGGCAGCCAGTTACGGCCACGGGCGGATTTTTCAGCCCTGCGATCGCGGACGGCTGTACGCATTGTCGGCCGACAGTGGTCGAGAGCTTTACGAAGTTCGGGTGGACGGCCCCCTGGTCAGCCCAGTTGCGGTGGGCGATCTGATTTATGCCGCAGTGATGACCGGCCAGGTATATGGGGTGGACCCGGACGACGGTCGCGTTGTTTGGCAGTCCGAGATCGGCGGCCCGACTTGGACCAGCCCCGCGGTTTGCAACGGCAGGCTATTTGTAGGCCACAGCGGCGGCGAACTGGTGGCGCTGGACGCTGCCGACGGACAAATCTTGTGGCGGCACGCCACCGGACACGTCATTCGGGCATCGGCGCTCGCTGTGGGCGACAAGGTCGTTTTCGGCACCATGACCGGACAGTTGTTTGTGCTGAAAGCCGAGGACGGCGCCGTAGTCGATTCGACTACCCTCTCGGGAGCTATTGAGGTTCCACCGGTCACTGATGGCAGGCGGTTGTTTGTAGCCACGCAGGCAGGCAAGATCTACTGTTTTGGAGACGTCCATGAGCAAGCCGTCGCTGCCGATCAGAGAATCGATGTTGGGCTTCAATCTCAATGAAGAAGCCCACAACTTTGTCCGTGAAATGGCCATGGCCTGCCGCAAGGCGGCGATCTACGGCACCGGCCATCCGCTCGCGCTGAAGTCGGTCGAGAGGCCGTTCTTTGTCCTCAGTGCGATCCTTCGCTACAAGATTTTCGTTAACCTGAATGTCCGTCGCGGTGAGCTCTTCCTGCTCAACCTGCGTCTAAAGGACTCGCCGTTCAACGCGCAGATTCTCCAATTCCTGCAACTGCTTGATATCAATGCCGTTCTGTTCGACCGCCGCATGAGGGTGAACGACTTCAGTTTCTTCGTGCAGACCATGGTCGACCGCCAGTCGCACTACGACTCGAATTTCAGCCTGGCCGACGAGCTCGTTAAGCGGCAGATCGACACGATTCAGCTCAACACGGAACAGGCGTACGAGCTATTCGAGAATCGCAGGCAGTACCGGGGAGATGTCGACGGGGACTTTTCGGTACGCCGCTTGGCGATGGACCAGCTCGGTGATGACCCGATCAGGCTGGCGCGAATCCGGAATGTCAACGAGCAAGGGCTGCTCGACTTGGGGATAGACTTCGATCCCGCGGTGGTCGCGTTTCTTCTGCCTGAACGAGTGGCGGCAATCGATGCCATGGCCTTCCGCCGTGTGCTCACGGAACTGGCCGCGCAGATTAGTTCCGCCGGTTCCGGCCCTAAGCCCGCACATGACGCCACGGTCGATTACATGTCGCTTTTCAAGCTGGTTGAGCTTCATCCGGAGAAGAAACGGATAGTCGAGAATCTCGATGACCGGCGCGAGACGTCGGAGCATCGCGGCGACGGCCTCACTGAGACCGGGGCGATCAAGATTCAGACCAGCGCGCAGATCGATCAGTTGTTCGAACGTCAGTTTTCCATGCAGCCCGCCGAGGGCGACAATGAAGCATTCGTCGATGCCTTTGCGCGTCTGCTCAAGACCGGCCAGCAGACCAAGGCAGCGGAGATTGTCAGCCGCCTGATCGATCTCATGAGCGCCCCGGAACCGGAGTACCGCCAGCGCGCACTCAATCTGCTCGGCCTGGCCACTCCGCAGTTGACTCAGGCTGTCAACACGGTGGTACTGGAAGCGGCAATTCTTGACGTGGTCATGCGCCTTCAGACCAAGAGCGAGACCTACGAGTACTCGGAATTCCTCTGGCAAGTCTTCGCCGCGTGTCAGGGAGCCGGCCGCTACGATCTGGCCGCAAAGCTGACCAAGGCGATGGCGGCTCGCCGAAGCACCGATGAGAATGTCACGATCTACGACTCTATGGCGATCAAAAAAGGGTTCGAGAATATCGGCCGCAAGAAGACCATCGATGCCCTCGTTCGCGAGCTAATCGGCGCCGGCGGCGAGACCGCCGTCTATTTGAAAGAAATACTGGTGGCAATCGGATCGGAGGAGATCGCGCTCGCTCTCAGCCAGATCATCTCCCATCCGCAGCGTTCGGTGCGCCAATTGACGCTGAGAATCCTCGCTGACCTGGGCAAAGCCTCATTGAAAGTCTTCTCCCGGATTCTAAACGATGACAAGATGTTCGTGCGCGATCCCCAGCGCCACGAGCTGCCCGACGAGAAATGGTATGTCGTACGCAACTCGATATTCGTGTTCGGCTCTCTACGCGACCCGCAGGGAGTGGGGCCGCTGCGGGCGCGAATCGACGACACCGACATACGGGTGCGCCGCGAGATTGTCGGCGCGCTGGAAAAGATCGGTGGGGAAGAAGCTATCGATTGCCTGACACTGATGGCCGAGGATCCGATCAACGAAGTCCGCGACGCGGCCATCATAGCCATCGGCCTGGTGGGAAGGCCGGAATCGGCCCCGGTCCTCATAGATATTGCCCGCCGTGACCCGCGCAATTCGATTAAGGCAGTCACCGCGCTGGGCAAACTGGGCGGCAGTGAGGCGCACGAGTTCCTCGGCCGACTCCTTAACGATCCTCAACTGGGCGGCGAACTGACTCACGGCGTGGTTTCCAAAGACGAACTGCGTGTGGCGGCGGTCAGGGCGCTGGGGCAGATCGGCAGACCGGAGGCAATTGAACACATCCGTCAATTTCGTGACAGCCAGTCAGCCACGCAGAAGATTCTCTTCAAAAACTCGGCAGTGAACAAAGCGATATCCGAAGTACTCTTGAAGCATTAGCCCACCAGTTGGTGTCGGACGTCCCTGTCGGGCATATAGGTCCGTGTTTTGTGCTGTCGGGCGATTCTGCCCGACAGCGTCATCTCAGTCAGCCAAAGAGCAAGTCCGACACTGCCGTATCGGCATACGTACTGTCATTGTGGCCGTATACATCACGCCATTTTGGCGCATAAGTAAGCCATAATGGCACATCGCCCATTCCCCACTGGTCGACGTGATTCATAACATTGGGTCGTTCTTGGCCTTACAGAAGTTGGCACGCCACTTGATCCAACGTCGAGCAGAGAAAAAGGACAAGGTAGAGAAAAGCCAACGTAAGGTAACAATAAGAAAGTGAGGTTTCCAACATGACGTACCTAACTGTAAGACCGAGGAGAGATCCCTGGACCACCGAGATTGACAACTGGTTCGAAGATTTCTTCCACTGGCCGATTCGGATGCGCGACCATCAGGACGGCTTCCTGCCGAGGGTGAATGTCGCCGAGACCAATGACGAGGTCCGCCTGACGTTCGAACTTCCCGGCATGGACAAGAAGGACATCAAGGTCACGGTCCAGGACGGCGTTCTGACGGTCTCCGGCAAGCGCGAGCTAAAGAACGAGTCCAAGGGTGACAGTGTCGTGAGGCGCGAGATTCGCTCGGGCGAGTTCAGCCGCTCGTTCACGATTCCGGACACGGTCAACAGCGACAAGATCGCAGCGGACTACACCAACGGTCTTCTGGAGATCAGGCTGGCCAAGCTGGAAGAGGTCAAACCGAAGGAAATCGAGGTCAAGGTCTCCTAAGTGACGTGAGACAATGTTCCTCCATGCTCGGAAGTGGAAGGGCTGGCCGCCTGGCGGTTGGCCCTTTGTCATGCTGAGAAGCAGTGGCGTGAACATGGTGCCGACGGGCGGGTCCGCTTCGAACCTGCCCTAGAGCGGCAGATTTGGGCATCTGCGGGGCACGGTAATGGGGCAGACGAGGACCCCGGATCAAGTCCGGGGCAAGCTCTGTTGCCCACTATACCAACCGTAGGGGTGACATGGAAGACTATGTCGGGTTTCGCGCTCAATTGGACAATGCGCGGAACCCGACATACGAGGGCGAAAACCGATGAACAAAGACTTCTACAAAGTACTCGGCGTGAGCGAGGACGCCTCCAAGGAGCAAATCCGCAAGGTCTACCGCCAACTGGCCAAGAAGTATCATCCCGATCGCAACAAAGGCGACAAGACGGCTGAGGCGAAATTCAAGGAGCTGCAGGAAGCGTACGCGGTGCTTTCCGACGACAAACAACGCGAACAGTACGACCTGATGCGCAAGTACGGCGATTTTGCCGGCGCGGGTCAGTCTGGGTACGGCCCAGGCGGCATGGGCGGATTCGATTTCTCGGAGCTGTTTCGAGGCGGCGGGGAGGGTTCCGGCAGTCGCGTGTTCCGCTTTGGCAGGCCGGGGAATCGCCAGAGGGCGGAAGACCTCGGCGATCTGTTTGAGTCGTTTTTCGGTGGGCGTGGGGAGGCTGACGACGGCGAAGCTGTCGAGGATATACTTGCCGACCGCAACACCGGTCGTACCCAGAGGGGTGCTGATGTAGCGACTACTATCGCTATCCCCTTCATGGATTCGGCCACGGGGGTCACAAAGAGTTTGCGTATAGCGGGGGGAAACAAGACCATACGGGTGAAAATCCCGGCCGGGATCGAGGACGGTGGCAGAATCCGCCTGAAGGGCCAGGGGCGGCCCGGGCTCTACGGCGGTCGTAACGGCGACCTGATAATTACGGTGAGAGTCATGCCGGATCAGTATTTCCGACGCGAGGGCAACGACATTCACACGACCGTTGAAGTGTCGTTTATCGAGGCGATCAAGGGTTGCAAGCGCGAGGTGCGCACGCTGACTCGTACGGTGTCTTTGACCATTCCACCCGGCACGCAGCCGGGGACGAGACTTCGGCTGAAGGGCATGGGCCTGGATGTCGGCGGCCAGACCGGCGACCAGTATGTCGAGGTGAAGGTGACGCTGCCGACGACACTGACGGAGAAACAGAGGCGGTTGATAGAGGAGTGGGAGGAGTAAGAGGAGTGGGAGGAGTGAGCAGGCAACTATTAGCGCGAAAGGCATAGGGCAGAACCCTCGGCCGCTTCGGCCGAGTGGTTCTGCCGAACTGGACGGAACGTCAAGTTCCGTCATTCCCGCGGCGGCGGGAATCCAGACAAGACGGAAGTTCAGAGATGTCTATTTTTCGATGAGACCTGATTCACGAGCGACGTGCAGACGATCAAACGTACTGCCTACGCGAGCTTGTCTGGACACCTGCCTCCGCAGGTGTGACGGCCTTGCCGGCCGTCGGTACAAGAATGTCGGGTTTGGCGCTCAAGTAATCAAAGCGCCGAACCCGACCTACGAAGAAACTGTGATGCGACTATGAACTTTAACAGATACACACAGAAATCAATCGATGCCATCAGCGAGGCGCAGCGGATGGCGCAAGAGGCGGAACATCCGCAAGTGACGCCCGAGCATCTGCTCATGGCGCTGCTCAAGCAGGAAGGCGGCCTCGTGCCGCAGGTAATCAAAAAGGTCGGTGCGGATCCGAATGCGATCGGTTCGACGGTCGAGGAAGGGCTGGCATCATTGCCCAAGCAATCGGGTGGGCAGCTCTATCCGTCGAACGAGTTCAGCCAGATCATGCTGAAGGCTGAGTCTGAGCTAAAACAGTTCAGGGATGAGTATGTCTCGGTCGAACATCTGCTTTTGGCAATGCTCGAGGTCAAGTGCAGGGCGTCCGGGGCGCTCAAAGGGGCGGGTGTCAAACGAAGTGAGCTGCTCGAGGCGCTGGCATCGATCAGGGGGAAGACAAGGGTCACTGATGCCGATCCCGAAACGAAGTACGGCGCGCTCGAAAAGTACACGCGCGATTTGACTGCGACGGCCCGTGAGGGGAAACTCGATCCCGTGATCGGCCGCGATGACGAGATAAGGCGGATTATCAAGATTCTCTCGCGTCGCACCAAGAACAATCCGGTGCTGATCGGCGAGCCGGGTACCGGCAAAACGGCGGTGGTCGAGGGGCTGGCGCAGAAGATTGCGATCGGCGAAGTGCCGGAGACGCTCAAGGACCGCCAACTTGTGGCGCTGGACCTGGGCGCGATGATCGCCGGTTCCAAGTTCCGGGGCGAATTCGAGGAGCGGCTCAAGGCAATCTTGAAGGAAGTGGAGGAATCGGACGGGCGCATTATCGTCTTCATCGACGAGATGCACACGATTGTCGGCGCGGGGGCGGCCGAAGGCGCCATGGATGCGTCGAACATGCTCAAACCGGCCCTCGCGCGCGGCGCAATCAGGTTTATCGGAGCGACCACGCTCGATGAGTACCGCAAGCATGTCGAGAAGGACGCCGCGCTGGAGCGGAGGTTCGCGCCGGTACTGATTGAACCGCCCACGGTCGAGGACACCGTATCGATTCTGCGCGGCCTGCGTGAGCGGTACGAAGTATTTCATGGCATCAAAATCTCGGACGCGGCGATTGTCGCGGCAGCCCGGCTGTCGGACAGGTACATCGCGGATCGGTTTCTGCCGGACAAGGCGATCGACCTGGTCGATGAGGCCGCCGCGGAGCTGCGCATAAGTATTGACTCGATGCCGGAAGAGCTTGATTCGGTGGAGAAACGGATTCGTCAGCTCGAAATCGAAAAAGAAGGGGTGAAGCGTGAAGCCGACGCCGAAGAACGCCTCAGACCGATCGAGGAGGAGCTAAAGGAACTGTACGCCCAGCGCGACGATCTGACAACCCAGTGGGAAAACGAGAAGGCGACGGTCCAATCGATCCGCACGGTGAAGTCTGAGATCGAGGATCTGAAACGAAAGGTAGCGGAGGCGGAGCGGGCGGCCAACTATGAACAGGCGGCCCGTCTCAAGTACGGTGACCTCACAGACGCACAGAAGAAGCTCCAGTTTTTGACTCATTCACTGACGGCGATTCAGGAAAAGCGACAACTGCTCAAAGAAGTGGTCGACGCCGACGATGTCGCTGAGGTGGTGTCGAAATGGACCGGCATCCCCGTAACGCGGCTGTCGGAATCCGAGCAGGAGAAGTTGCTGCGCCTGGAAATCGAGTTGCACAAGCGGGTGATCGGGCAGGATGAAGCGGTTGCGGCGGTCTCTAACGCCATTCGCCAGTCGCGGGCCGGGCTGTCCGATCCGAATCGGCCGATCGGATCGTTCATATTCCTCGGTCCGACCGGTGTGGGGAAGACCGAGCTGGCGCGGGCGGTGGCCGAGTTCCTCTACGGTTCCGAGCAGGCAATCATTCGCATCGACATGTCCGAGTACATGGAAAAGCACGCTGTTTCGCGGCTGATCGGCGCGCCTCCGGGGTATGTCGGCTACGATGAAGGCGGACAGTTGACCGAAGCGGTGCGGCGTCGACCCTACGCGGTCGTATTGCTGGACGAGATCGAAAAGGCACACCCCGAGGTGTTCAACATCTTGCTGCAGGTGCTCGACGACGGCCGTTTGACTGACAACAAGGGGCGCACGGTGTCGTTTAAGAACGCCATCCTGATTATGACATCGAATGTCGCGGCGGAATATGTACAGCAAGAATCGGCCAACCTGGGCGAGTTCAATCGCGATGTCATCTACGAGAACATGCGCAAGACGGTGCTGGAAACGCTGCGTCGGACCATGCGCCCGGAATTCCTGAATCGGGTCGACGAGTCAATCGTGTTTGCTGCTCTGACAATGGGCGAAATCCAGGATATCGTCCGCCTCCAGTTGAAACATCTCGAAAAGCTGCTTACTGAAAAGGACATCGGTCTGAATGTCGGCGACGATGCGGTGACCTACATTGCCGAGACGGCGTTCGACTCGAGTTTCGGCGCCAGGCCGATCAAGCGGTTCATCAGCAAGCAGCTCACCCAAAAGATCGCACAGATGCTGCTGTCGGGTGAACTGACGCCGGGGCAGACATTGAACATCGGGCATAACCGCACCAGCGGCTTGGTTATGTCCCCCGCATTGTAGGCCGGGACCTTGAGGGTCCCGACGCGGTGTTGGGATAATGACTGTCCCAACCTGTCTGTGCGTGGTGGACGGAGACGTCCACCACGGCATAACTACTTCTGTTTGAGCTGGTCCCGAATTTGCCGCAGCAATAGGGCCATTACGAATATCACGAGGATGGCGGCGAACTCCAGGAGTCGGCCCGGCTGGTACGGCAGCCAGGTCATGCGATAGCCGAACCATCCCAGAACCCAATCCCAAACTGCAAGAAGCAGCAGAATGCCGGCGGCGAAGAAAAAGAGCCGGCTAACCAGGCTGTAGTAACTACTCTTCATTGTCGCCTACCTCCCCCTGCATAGCCGGGGCTCTGTTGATGGTTTTGATCTGCTTGTGCATAATGTTCCGAGCCATATTAATTCTCACGATGCGGATTGTCCCGGCGTCATCCTGAAACCAAAGCTGCTGCCAGCCGAGATATTCCGGCATGACTGTCACTGCCTCGAGGTCACCGTAGGATGCCGGGATTTCTGTCAGCGGCACCATTAGTTCGTTGCTGGCGTCGGCATCGGCAGTTCGCTTCTCACAGGAACTCCCGAAAACGGCCAGCAGAGCACACACAAAAAGCACGGCGGAAAGATTTTTCATCAAAACCTCCTTATGTAAGTTACCCTGCCTGCTACACTTTGGCAAATCAGACATTTGCGAATCGAGTTGAACGCTACCCCATTATGGATTCTGCCGCCGATTAAAGCAAGCAAAAACCGAACCCTCGGGGCGGTCACGCGATACCTGAGGTGATACGCAGGATAATACTGGAATTATGGATAAATGGACGACACGACCGGAGGCCGGCTCCCGGCGCGGAAGGGCCTATTTTCGGCCCAGCTCGCCGATAGGCATGATTTTCAGCCGTCTCAGGCATTGGACGAAGGCATCCTCGGCCTTGATCCGGGTCATGCGGTCGCTGATGACCAGTTCGAACACGAGCATTTCGGTGCGGCCGTCGACATATGCGATCATCACGTTGGGGATGAAACGAGTCGTGTCGTTTATGAAAAAGGTCGGTAAAAGCTGCCCGGTTGCGGCCCTGACCGAGTCAATCGGCCAAATGGCGACCCTGGGACCGTAGTGGTCGCGAAGCGCGACCGTATCCTGCCTCAAAACCTCCGAGAACTTCAGGCCGCGGATTTTGAATATGTTCACGCCGATAAGGAGATCAGCGTCTTCGTACGCCTGAGCCTCGGGGATAAACCCGAAGGAATACCCGTCCGCAGTGGCCTCCTGTTCGACCATCCGGCATTGGTCCGGCGGATAAACCACATAACTGAGCGTCTCGCCCTTGTAGAAGGCGGTGTTGCTGTCGACTTTGATCTCGGTGGCTGCGCCAGCCGGCGACCAGAGCGCCAGTGTCAGGCCGGCAACCAAAAGGGCATGTGATCTCATATTCTCACAATATCGACCCCGTTGGGTTACCCCTTTGGCTGAGAATTCCAAAGTCACGGGCCGGAGCCGAAGCCTGTTCAAAATCCGGCCTTGGCGGCCTTTACATCCCTCGAAAATCCCCGTATAATCCCGCCCGATTGCTTAGAACTATGGCTGGAATGGACTGTTTCGAGATAAGAAAGAACTATTAACCGAGGTACAAAATGGCAGGAATTGTTGGCTACGGCGCTCATTTGCCGAGGCACCGTATCAAAGTTGAAGAAATCGCCAAGGTCTGGGGAGCCGACGCGCCCAGCTACAAAAAAGGGCTAATACTGCGCGAAAAATCGGTTCCACCCCCGGACATGGATACTATAACTCTGTCGGTTGAGGCGGCTCGGAACGCTTTTAAGCGGGCGGGGAATATTGACCGGTCAAAAGTCGGCGCGATTTATATCGGCTCCGAGTCCCACCCGTACGCGGTGAAACCGTCGGGGACAGTGGTGGGTGAGGCGATGGGGATTTTCAACGATTGCCACTGTGCCGATTTCGAGTTCGCCTGCAAGGCCGGCTCCGAGGCGATGTTTGTGGCGCTCTCGCATGTCAAGGCGGGCGAGATGAAATACGCCCTCGCGATAGCCGCGGATACGTCGCAAGGGGCCCCGTCGGACGCACTCGAATTCTCAGCGGCGGCCGGCGCAGCAGCGTTTATCATGGGTACCGAGAACCTGGTCGCCGAGTGCCTTTTCACCCATTCCTGGATGCAGGACATGCCCGATTTTTGGCGCCGGGAACACGAGTTCTATCCCCAGCATGGGGGCCGATTCACGGGCGAGGAGGCGTATTTCTCCACCACGCGCGGCGCGTCGGAGGCGATCTTGAAGAAGTCCGGCATGAAGCCGTCGGATTTCAAATACGCCGTCTTCCACCAGCCGAATGGCAAGTTTCCGCAGCGAATCGCGTTCGAGCTGGGATTCACTCAGGAACAGATCGATCCGGGTTGGCTGGCGCCAAGGCTGGGCAATACGTACTCCGGGGCATCGCCGATTGGTCTGACGGGCTGTCTCGATGTCGCCAAGGAGGGCGATCTGATTTTCATGTGCTCGTACGGTTCCGGGTCGGGATCGGACGCGTTCATCTGGAAAGTCACCGACCGGATTGACAAAGTCCGCGACCTGGCCGTGCGCACGCATAAGCTGCTGGACGAGAATCTGGCGTATGTTGAATACGGCACCTATGCCAAGTTCCGGCACAAAATCATCAAGAACAAGTAGGAGATGGGACGATAATGAGACCTGTTTGTATTGTTGGCGCCGGAATGAGTCAGTGGGGCGAGGTCTGGCGCAAATCCTTTAGAGAGCTGTTTGTCGATGCGGCCCGGGCGGCGATTGCCGATGCCGGCGTGGACCATATCGACTCGCTATATGTCGGCTGCATGTCAGGCGGTCTGTTTGTCGGGCAGGAGCATGTCGGCGCGCTGATGGCCGATTATCTCGGCATGCCGGGGATTCCGGCGGCGCATGTCGAATCGGCGTGCGCATCAGGCGGGCTGGCGTTCCGGCAGGCGTATCTCGAAGTCGGCGCCGGGCAGGCGGAGATTGTCATGGCTTCCGGTGTGGAGAAGATGACTGACTGTTCCGGCGATGACGCCACCCAAGCGCTGGCGACCGCCGCCGATGCCGAGTACGAAGTCTTCAACGGCGCGACTTTCCCCGGCCTTTATG
The DNA here is from genome assembly GCA_040752815.1 of Candidatus Zixiibacteriota bacterium. Lineage (NCBI taxonomy): Bacteria > Pseudomonadati > Candidatus Zixiibacteriota > Candidatus Zixiibacteriota bacterium. Next base: position 16,866 of record JBFMGC010000028.1, on the reverse strand, counting down.
CGATGATGGCTAACGCGCATATGCATAAGTACGGCACGACTCGAGCCATGCTTACGGCCGTGTCGGTCAAGAACCATCATAACGGTTCCAGGAACCCGTTCGCGCAGTATCCGTTCAAGGTGAAGCCTGAGACGGTGGAGACATCGGTCATGGTCGCCGACCCGCTTCGGATACTTGACTGCTCGCCTATCACCGATGGCGCAGCGGCTGTGATCGTTTGCAGCGAAGAGGTCGCGAAGATGCTGAAGAAGCCGTACATCAAGGTAATTGGTTCGGCGGTCGCTACCGATCTCTTCCAGTTGGCGCAGCGCGAGGACATCACGACGATCAAATCAGCCACGCTGGCGTCGGCTAAGGCGCTGCAGATGGCCGGCAAGAAGATTACCGACATGCAGTTTGCCGAAGTGCATGACTGTTTTACGATCGCCGAGATCATGGTCGCCGAATCTATCGGTCGCTATAAACCGGGGCAGGCCGGTCCGGCGTTTCTCGCGGGTGAGAGCGCGCTCGAAGGCAAGTTCCCGATCAACCCGTCGGGCGGCCTGAAGTCCAAAGGTCATCCGGTCGGCGCGACCGGTGTAGCCCAGGTGGTCGAAGTCTACAAGCAACTGACCGGCAAGGCTGAGAACGGCCGCCAGATCAAAGGCTCGCCGAAACTGGCCATGACCCAGAACATGGGCGGCACCGGGGCCTCATCGGTGGTCCACATCATGGAGGTGGCATAATGTCGATATTTCCTTCACGGGTATGGCGTGAATATCCGCAACGGTATCGTCTCGAAGCAGTGAAGTTCAAAAAAAGCGGGAAGACTTACTTCCCGCCGCGCCAGGTCGATCCGACCAACGGCGACACCCAGTCCGAACCGGTAGTTCTGCCGGAAACCGGCAAGGTTGTCACCTACACCGTGATTCGCGTGGCCCCATCGCAGTGGGGCGACCTGTCGCCGTACGCGCTGGCGATTGTCGAACTCACTGACGGCACGCGCATTTTCGGCCAGATGACCGACTGCGATGTCAACCAGGTGAAGATCGGCGTGGAGGTGCGAATCGAGTTCCGCCTGGTCCAGAAAGAGGGCTCACACGGCGTGCTGAGCTACGGGTACAAATTCGTGCCGAAGTGGTATTAGGCTTGTAGGTCGAAACCTCTGCGGTTTCGACAAGTCACCCTGAGCCCTGAGCTCGTCGAAGGGTCGAAGGGTGCCAGTGGGCGGCAGACCTCCCGGTCTCCACCTTCAAAGTCACCCTGAGCCTGAAGAAGGGCGACTTACGGTCATCGTCCGCCCCCAAAAAGTCATCCCCCGGCTCGACCGGGGGATCCAACAATTGATCGGCAGGCCTCCGCGCCTGCCGGTTTTGTGTTTCGTCTTTCGCGGGAGTGGCATTATCTTGAAAACAGGTGATTTACACTAACAATTGGAGGATAGGGTGTGACCGATCAGGAAGATAGCGTGCCGCGGTCAATTGAGAAGAAGAGTGGGATTGCGTTCACTGGGAACGCCTTGGTGGATGGTGCTACACTGATTGCAGTCATTACTGGCTACGGCTACTTTCTGCTGTACTTCTATGAGATGGGATAGTGTAGCTACTTCGGAGTACCTTCAGAGTTCATCCGAATCGATCCGGTGAAGCTGGTCTGGTTACCTGCTGGATTAGCTGTCCTCTATTTAGGTCTCTTGTCGGCTCTGGATGCGCTCGATCCGCTTTTACGACCTTTAATCAATCCTAGGGTTCTGTTGGTTCTTCTTGCAGAATTCTTGGCGCTTGGTGTAGGAGCTGTAGCTTCTTGGACTACCAAGTCGTGGCTCTACATCTTGGTGGGACTTGCGCTCTTTTCAGGGTCTTGTAGGTCGAAACCCCTGTGGTTTCGACATTCTGTCTTGTACCGTTGTCAAAACCGCGTCGCCCGCCCAATGGCGGTCGACTCAGGGGTTTTGACCTACAACCGCTAAGCCGGCAGATGAGGGTATCTGCCGGGCACGGCTTGGTTTACTCTGGGGTCTGATCAACAATCTACTCTCTTTACAAATCCGCCTGGCGCGCATATATTCGGCCTTGGTGTGCCCGGAGACGGGCCTGTTTGTTGAGTTACAACAACTTAAGCGGGACGCGGCCGCCCAGAACGATACCCGTATTGAGAAGCTTATGTTTCGCATCGAGTCCAAGATCGATACCAAATCCTCCCAATTCAAAGAAAACGAGCAAAAGAATCGCGAGCAGCATCGGCTGTTCAAGGAACGACTAGAACAAAACAAATTGGGCGGGCCGGAAAAGTCACGCCAGCGTCATGTCGAACGGAAAAAACTGCTGCCGCGTGACCGCCTGGCTGGTCTGCTGGATAAGAATACGCCGTTTCTCGAATTGAGCCCACTGGCTGCCTACGACATGTACGACAACGAGGCACCCGCGGCGGGAATCATCACAGGTATCGGAGTCGTGCATAGCCGCGAGGTGATGGTTGTGGTCAACGACGCCACGGTCAAAGGAGGCACGTACTATCCGATCACGATCTTGAAACACGCCCGCGCTCAGGCAATCGCTGAGGAAAACCGGCTGCCATGTGTCTATCTTGTCGATTCCGGCGGGATTTTTTTGCCGCTCCAGTCGGGCACGTTTCCCGACAAGGATCACTTCGGCCGCATCTTCTATAACCAGGCGCGGCTGTCGGCGCAGGGGATCGCGCAGATCTCGATTGTAATGGGCTCGTGCACGGCAGGGGGCGCGTACCTGCCGGCGATGTCAGACGAGACGGTGATTGTCCGCAAGCAGGGGACGATCTTTATCGGTGGGCCGCCGCTGGTGAAGGCCGCCACCGGCGAAGTTGTCACTGCCGAAGAGCTTGGTGGTGCCGATGTGCACTGCCGTGTCTCCGGTGTGAGCGATCATTATGCTCAGGACGATACCCATGCTCTGCAGGTGGCGCGCAACATTGTGGAGAATCTCGACAAGCCGTATCGCGAGCCGGTCGAGCGTTCGATCCCTGAAGAGCCGCATTACGACCCCGAAGAGTTGTACGGAGTAGTGTCAAACGATTTGCGCAAACCGTATGATGTGCGCGAAGTTATCGCTCGGCTGGTGGACGGTTCGCGGTTTCATGAGTTCAAGGAGCTGTACGGGATCACGCTGGTGACCGGGTTTGCGCGGATCATGGGGTACCCGGTCGGGATAATCGGCAACAACGGTGTGCTGTTCAGTGAATCATCGCTGAAAGGGGCGCATTTTATTGAGCTCTGCACGCAGCGGAGAATCCCGCTGCTGTTTTTGCAGAACATTTCGGGGTTCATAGTTGGACGTCAGTACGAGGCCGGGGGTATCGCCCGCGACGGTGCCAAGATGGTTCATGCAGTCGCCAACGCGCAGATACCGAAGTTTACGGTCGTGATCGGCGGTTCCTACGGTGCGGGCAACTACGCCATGTGCGGGCGGGGGTATTTCCCGCGACTAATGTGGATGTGGCCCAATGCGAAGATCTGTGTTATGGGGGGCGAGCAGGCGGCTGATGTGCTCGCGACGGTCAAGATCAATCAGCTTGAAACCGAAGGCCGCAAGCTGACGCCCGAGGAAATCAAAGCGATCCGTCAGCCCATCATAGACAATTACGAATCGCAGTCGACGCCCTATTATTCAGGCGCGCGGCTCTGGGACGACGGCATGCTCGGCTTTACCGAGACGCGTCAGGCGCTGGCGCTGGCGATATCGATGTCGCTCAACGCGCCGTTCCCGGATCAGCAGTATGGTGTGTTCCGCATGTAGATCGGTACGCTATGAATTACACGACCTTGAAATACACGGAGGACGGGCGGATCGGACGGGTCTCGTTCTGCCGTCCGGAGATACATAACGCCTTCAACGGGACGGTCATTACCGAAATGTCCCACCTGTTCGCGGAGTTAGCAACAGGAGACGATCTGCGCGTGATTCTGCTGACCGGTGAGGGGAAATCGTTCTGCGCAGGCGCCGATCTTAACTGGATGCGTGAGGTAATCGATCAGTCGTACGAGCAAAACCTGGCCGAATCGAATGCCCTCGCTGATCTATTCTATCAGATCTACACCTTCAAGCGTCCTGTCGTTGGCCGTATCAATGGCGCGGCGATAGGCGGCGGTACGGGTTTTGTCGCGGTGTGCGACATCGCGATTGCGGCGCGCTCGGCGAAATTCTCGTTCTCCGAAGTCAAGATCGGCGTAGTGCCGGCCTGTATCGGCCCGTATGTCATTCGCAAGATGGGCGAGGGGAAAGCGCGCGAGTTATTCATCACTGGCGAACGGATGAGCGCGGAGCGGGCGTGCGAGGTCGGCCTGGTCAACAAAGTCGTGGATGATGACAAGCTCGACGCCGAGATCAACAACCTGATTGAGTCGATACTTTCGTCGGGTCCCGAAGCGGTGGCGATGGCCAAGAGGCTGGTCAGCGAAGTGCCTATGATGTCACCTGCTCAGTTTAAGCCGTTTACTGCCGAGATGATCGCGAAACTGCGCGTTTCGAGTGAGGGTCAGGAAGGGATGGACGCGTTTCTCAACAAACGAAAGCCGCGCTGGGTGAGTGACAAGTGATTCAGTGATGCCGCTATGTCAGACAAACTGTTCAAGAAAGTACTTGTAGCCAATCGCTCCGAAATTGCGGTCCGCGTGATAAACGCCTGCCGCGTGCTGGGCATAAAGTCGGTGGCGGTATTCTCCGAGGCCGACCGCGGCAGCAAACATCGGTTCGCAGCCGACGAGTCAGTGTTTATCGGCCCGCCGCCGCCGAGGCAGTCGTATCTCGATATCGGGAAGATCATTCAGGCCGCCAAAGAGACCGGCTGCGAGGCGATTCATCCCGGTTACGGCTTTCTCGCCGAGAATTCTGAGTTCCCTAAGGCCTGCCGCGATGCCGGTATCGTTTTTATCGGCCCGCCACCGGATGCGATGCTGCTTATGGGGAACAAAGTCGAATCGCGCATAAAGATGTCAGGCGCCGGTGTCCCGTTGATACCGGGCATGACAGCGTCCGCTGTTGACCCCAAAGTGTTTCGCGAGGCGGCCGATAAGGCCGGGTACCCGGTGATGATCAAAGCCGCCGCCGGCGGCGGGGGCAAGGGGATGCGGATCGTTCATCAGCCGAACGAACTGAACGACGCCCTCGAGGCGGCTCGCCGCGAGGCGCTGAATGCGTTCAATGATGATTCGGTCTACCTCGAAAAGTATATCGCCAACGCCCGCCATATCGAGTTCCAGGTGCTGGCCGATTCACACGACAATTGTGTCCATGCCTTCGAGCGCGAGTGCTCGATTCAGCGGCGGCATCAGAAGATTATCGAAGAGACCCCGTCGGTGGCACTCAACGAGCAGCTTCGCACACGCATGGGCGATGCGGCGGTGGCGGTGGCCAAAGCGGCCGGGTATGTCAACGCGGGCACGGTTGAATTCCTCGTAGACGAAAAGGGCGCATTCTATTTTCTGGAAATGAACACCCGTATCCAGGTAGAGCATCCGATCACCGAAATGGTCACCGGCACCGACCTGGTAGTTGAGCAGATACGAATCGCCGCCGGGCTGCCGTTGTCGGAGCAGATGCACCACCTGACTCAGCGGGGACACGCGATTGAGTGCCGTATCTATGCCGAGGACGGCGAGAACAGTTTTATGCCGAGCACCGGGCGTATCCTGCACTACACCGAGCCGATCGGGCCGGGCATACGTGTCGACTCCGGTATCACCAGGGGATCTGAGATCACCATTGACTATGATCCGATAATGGCAAAACTGATCGTCCACGCTCCCGATCGTCCCGGCGCCATACGCAAGATGATAAACGCGCTGCATGAGTACAAAATCCTCGGCGTCAAAACTTCCAAGCGATTCATGGTTGATGTGCTCGGACATCCGGAGTTCCAGGCCGGACGCACATACACCAACTTCCTAGGCAGGCACATGGGCGAGAGGTTATCTGCAGTCGACGATCACGTCGCACTCGCGGCGGCTGTGGCATCGGTGGCGTCGCTGACGACGCGGCGTGGTATCACTGTGGGTAGCGGCGATGGCCCCGCGGTGGTGCCGTCGCCGTGGGAAGCGCTGGGCGCGTGGGAGATTGGGGACTCGATCCATGAATAAGCACGAGTTTCTGGTCGGTGGTAAACAGATCGAGACACAAACCGAGAAGAGTTCCGAGGGGTATACCGTCCGTGTCGGCAATCAGTCGTACAACATTCAACAGATCTCGGAAGGGCTGTTCTCGGTCGCGGTTGACGGACGCAGGAAGATCATCGCCGCGGCTACAGTAAACGGCACTACATTTGTCGATATCGACTCCGTTGTAGTGGAGCTACAGGAGCCGTCGCATGACGGATTCGCCGGCGGCGCAAGTGATCATGCCGAGGCGCCTGACAAGATATTTGCACCAATGCCGGGGAAAATCGTCAAGCTGATGGTAGCGGTGGGGGACACGGTGGAGCCGAAACAGCAGGTGGTGATTGTCGAAGCGATGAAGATGGAGAACCCGGTGCCGGCACGTGCTAAGGGGACGGTGAAGGCGATCAACTTTTCAGTCGGCGACCAGGTGACGACCGAGGAACCGATAGTGGAGCTGGAGTTGGCGAAGTAGGCTGGATTTGCATTAAACCCACGGGATGAACGGTAGGGCGGGTCCGCCTCGAACCCGCCAACGGATACTTGGTGAACCGTGCCCGGCAAATGCCCTCATCTGCCGGCTGCCAGGCGCGTGAACCGAGCAAAAAAAAGCCGGAGCGGACGCTCCGGCCTTTTCCCCTCCGTGTGTAATTCGACTAAAAGAACTTCAAGCCGACTGTCACCGGGATGAACGCCGATGACTCATTGTCGGTCGCGATATTGACATATCGCACCTGCGCAAAGAGACTGAACACTGGGCTGGTCGCCAGCGAGAAACCGCCACCGATGTTCCAGAACAGCTTGGTCTGGTTCTCAGAAACCGACTCGTTCAGAAGGCTCAGTGTCAACGACGGCGGGCCGTCGAATTCGGTCTGCTGAATGGCGGCAAAACCGAGACCGCCGAGCAGGTACGGGCTTACCGGGAACGCCGGCAGGCTCGGGTTGACTTTGACGTCGCCGCCGAACATCCAGACTTTGTTGGTGCCGCCGGAGTACTCCGAGTAGGCCTGGTCGAAATCGAAGCTGAAGGTATGGTATTCAACCTTGCCTACCAGTTCGATCACCGGGCTGGCCGGCAGACCAATGCCGACAAAGCCATGGTAGCCGTTTTTGTAGTATGATTTGAAGCTTTCCGGCGCGGTCGGAATCGACAGCGCCCCACCGGCGTAGATACTCACCGGGCTGCCGGGCACCTGGGCCGATAGGGTCGAGCCGAAGGCCAGCAGAATCGCGAGGACGGTAAAGACTTTCTTCATGTTTCCTCCAAAGTGGGAGCTTAGTTATCTCAAGAAACTAAGATCGACACCTTGCCCGGTTTCCTTTAGCCCGTCTGGGTGGGGCTTGGAGCCAGAGACATAGGCAATAGAGGTAGATGAAGGGGTGATTGATGCGCGATCGGTTGGGTATTTCCAGTCAGCGCCAAGTCAAATCGGGGGCCATGCTTGATTTGATTCGGTGATTTGGTTATATACGGCCATTTGTGGTTCGGGCTTTTGAAACGTTTTGATGGAGAATGAGATATGGCTGACAGACAAGACGCATACATCGTCTCAGCCTGCCGCAGCGCGATTGGCACGCTTCACGGCGGACTGGGCTCCCTTTCGGCCCCTCAGTTGGGCGCTTTGGCGATCAAAGAGGCGGTAAAGCGGTCGGGAATCGACAGCAAGGACATCGACGAGGTCATCATGGGTCAGGTGGTGCAGGGAGGCGCCGGTCAGGCGCCGGCCCGGCAGGCGGCGATCCACGGCGGAGTGTCGTCGCAGGTCCCTTGTATCACCATCAACAAAGTTTGCGGTTCCGGACTCAAGGCGGTCATGCTGGCGGCACAGTCGATTCGGGCCGGTGACCAGGATGTCATTGTCGCCGGAGGCATGGAGTCCATGTCGAGCACGCCCTATGTGATTCGCGGCGCCAAGACCGGCACTAAGTTCGGCCACGGCAAGCTGGATGATATTATGATTTCCGACGGTCTCTGGGACAGCTTCAATGATTTCCACATGGGAAATGCTGCTGAGTATACGCAGAAGAAGGCCGGCATTTCGCGTGAAGAACAGGATCAGTTCGCTTACAATTCCCATCGCAAGGCGGTGGCGGCCCAGCAGGCCGGGAAATTTGACAAGGAAATTTTCGCCATCGAAATCCCCCAGCGCAAAGGTGATCCGGTAGTATTCAAGAAAGATGAATGTCCGCGCCCGGATGTTTCGGTCGAAAGCCTGGCGAAGCTTCGCCCTGCGTTCCAGAAGGACGGAACTGTGACTGCGGGCAACGCCCCCGGCCTGAACGACGGCAGCGCCGCTACGATTGTCGTATCCGGGCAGTACTTGAAAGAGAAGGGCCTCAAGCCGCTGGCTCGAATTGTCGATTATGCCGCCGCCGGGACCGATCCGATTGATCTGTTTTTCTCACCCATCTTTGCGGTGCGTAAGCTAATGGCAAAGATGAAGGTGGATATCGGCCATTGGGACCTGATCGAAGCCAATGAGGCGTTTTCCGTGCAGGCGCTCGCCGACGGGAAAGAGCTGGGCTGGGACTGGAATCGAGTTAACGTCCACGGCGGATCGGTGGCGCTCGGCCATCCGATCGGTGCCTCGGGCACTCGTATTCTCGTGACGCTGATTTATGCGCTCAAAGATCGCGGGCTGAAAAAGGGTCTGGCGACACTCTGCCTTGGGGGCGGCAACGCGGTTGCCCTGGCCATAGAAATTGTCTGATGATGCGAATTGTGGAAGGAGCTGAAACTTTGAATTTGGATGACATCAAGAAAGTGACCGTGATCGGCAGCGGCACCATGGGCAACGGTATCGCCCAAGTGTTTGCCCAGAACGGGTATCCGGTTCATCTGATCGACATCGACAAGACCTTCCTCGAGAAGGCGATGGCTACCATGTCCGGTTCGATGGACCGCCAGATCAAGAAGGGCGTTATCACTGACACCGACAAACAGGCGGCGCTCGCGCGAATTGAAACGAGCACCGACCTTCGTTCGGCCCGTGATTCGCAGTTGGTGATCGAAGCGATCACCGAGAGTCTCCAGGTGAAACTGGACCTCTTCAAGAAGCTGGCCGATATCTGCTCGCCCGACATGATCCTGGCCTCAAACACGTCGTCGCTGCCCATCACCCAGTTGGCGGCGACGACTCACAATCCGGCGAATTTTATCGGAATGCACTTTATGAACCCGGTGCCGATGATGAAGTTGGTCGAATTGATCCGCGGGATTGCCACTTCGGATCACACCTGTCATGTCGCGGTGGCGCTGGCCAAAAGGCTGGGTAAAGTGCCGGTGGAGGCGAACGATTACCCCGGCTTTATAGCCAATCGCATTCTGATGCCGCTGATCAATGAAGCGATTTACGCGCACATGGAAGGGGTCGGGACGATCCCGGCAATCGATGAAGTCATGAAGCTGGGTGCGGGGCATCCGATGGGGCCGTTCACGCTGGCCGATTTTATCGGGCTTGACGTGTGCCTGGCGATTCTTGAAGTTATGCACGATGGTTTGGGCGACCCGAAGTACCGACCTTGTCCGCTTCTGAGGAAGATGGTGCAGGCGGGGTATCTTGGCCGGAAAACCGGCCGCGGGTTCTATAATTACCAGCAGTAAGGAGAGGCGGATGGATTTCAATCTGACCGATGACGACTTAGAGCTGAAAAAGATGGCCCGCAATCTCGCCGAGAAGCGCATCTATCCGCTGGCTCTGGATATGGATGAAGAAGGGCGCACGCCCCAGGACCTGATCGAGGAATGCGCCGAGCTGGGGTATTTCGGCTTCACTGTTCCCGAGGAATACGGTGGCCTGGGCCTCAGCGCCACCGCCTTTATGGGCGTCCTTGAGGAAATCTGCGCTGCTTGCGCCGGGTTCGGCATCCTGCTGTCCGTACACAACTCGCTCACCTGCGAGATTATCAAAGTGTACGGCTCGGAGGCGCTCAAGAAGAAGTACCTGCCGGTCATGGCGACCGGCGAAAAAATCGGCGCATACTGTATCACCGAGCCTGACGCCGGCACCGATGTGGCGTCGATCAAGACCACCGCGGTGGACAAGGGCGATCATTATCTTCTGAACGGCACCAAAACATTCGTGACCAACGCCGGATTTGCGGGCGTGTTCGTTGTTTTTGCCAAGACCGATCCGGAGGGCAAACACAAGGGGATGTCGGCGTTCGTGGTTGATGCCGGCTCACCGGGACTGTCGATAGGCCAGCCGGAGAAGAAGTGCGGGATCAAGGCGTCGGATACGCGCGAGATCAATCTCATCGACGTCAAGGTGCCGAAAGAGAACATGATCGGCAACCCGGGTGACGGGTTCAGGATGTGTGTCGGCATCCTGAATTCGGGCCGAATTGGCGTGTCGTTCCAGGCGATCGGCATCGCCCAGGCGGCCCTCAGTGAGGCCATAAAGTACTCGAAACAGCGCGTACAATTCGGGCAGACGATCAGCAACTTCCAGGCGATTCAGTGGAAGCTGGCCGAGATGGCCACGCGGATCGACGCCGGACGCCTGCTGGCGTACCGCGCGGCGCAGCTGAAGGACCAGGGCAAGCCGTGCCACCGGGAATCCTCGATGGCCAAGCTGTTTTGCTCGCAGATGGCCAATTTCGTCTGCAATGAGGCGGTGCAGGTGCACGGCGGGTACGGTTATATCAAGGAGTATCCGGTGGAGCGGTATTTCCGCGATGCTCGCGTGACTGAGCTGTATGAAGGAACCTCCGAGGCGCAGCGAATGGTCATCGCGCGCGATCTATTGAAGGATTAGACATTGCTGGAGAAAAAACACCAGGAATACCGGGAGAAGATCCGGGCTTTTTGCCTGGAGCAGATCGAACCGATGGCGGCGCAGCTCGATTTGGAACAGCGCTTTCCGGAAGAGCACATGAAGCCGCTGCAGGAGCAGGGGCTGTTCTCCTGCCTGATTCCTGAAGAATATGGCGGCGTTCCTGTCGATACGCTAAGTTACATAATCGCAGTGGAAGAAGCTTCGCGGGTCTGTGGATCCACCGGCATCATGCTGGCGGCGCATAATTCGCTTGGCTGCTTCCCGATTCTCGAATTCGGTACCGAGGAGCAGCGACGCAGGTATCTTCCGCGCGCCGCACAGGGGGAACTGATCGCGTTCGGGTTATCCGAACCCGATGCCGGTTCCGATGCCGGCGGTATGCGCACAGTCGCAATCAAGCGCGACGACTGCTGGGTTATGAACGGCTCCAAGTGCTGGATAACATCGGCGACGAAAGCGTTCGCGACAATCGCCACGGCACGGACGAACGACGATCCCGAGGACAAACGCATAACGAGCTTCATTATCGAGAAGGCCTGGCAAGGGTATGCGGTCGGCAAGAAAGAGAATAAGCTCGGCCTGCGCGGGTCGGATACCGCATTCCTGCATTTTGACGAGATGCGCGTACCGTTTGAGAACCAGCTCGGCAAGGTTGGCGACGGTTTCAAGCAGGCGCTGATCACCCTCGACGGTGGCCGCATCTCGATAGGCGCGATGGCACTCGGCCTCGGGCAAGGGGCGCTCGACGTAGCTCTCAAGTACTCGGCCGACCGCGTCCAGTTCGGCAAGCCGATCTCGTACAACCAGGCGATACAACACCGTCTGGCTGACATGGCCACGGAAATCCAGGCGGCGCGGCTCATGATTTACGAAGCTGCAGTGCTGAAGGACGCTCGTCTGCCGTTCAGCCGCCAGTCGGCCATGTGCAAGCTGTTCGCGTCGGAAGTTGCCACGCGCGCGGCGGCCAGCGCTATGACGATACTTGGGGCCGTGGGTTACCTTACCGGCCCGTATCCGGTGGAACGGATTTGGCGGGATGTCAAGTTGTGCGAGATCGGCGAGGGGACATCGGAGATTCAACGTCTCGTTATCGCGCGCGATCTGCTGAGGACGATGCAGACGGTGTGACGTAAGCCGCGCCGTAGAGTTGTAACAAGGGAATCACGCTGAACGTGATTTGTGTCGAGCTGATGATTTACAATCGTCTCGTCGACGACCTCAGAAGCATAAGGAGTACTGTCTGTGAACAATACAATTCATTCCCTAACTATTTATGATGTGATCCGCCCCTCCGCCCGATGGATGGAGGCGCCGCTGCTGCTCGCGTTTAACCTCTTGCTGGTAGCCTGCTCATACCTGTCGTTCAACCTTCCGTTTTCGCCGGTGCCGGTGACTGGGCAAACTTTCGGTGTGCTTTTGGTCGCCATGGCGCTTGGACGAGTGCGAGGCAGCTCGGTAGTTCTCGCCTATCTCGCCGAGGGCGCCGCCGGACTTCCGGTGTTTGCCGGTGGCGCGGCCGGAGTCGGTGTACTGGCCGGTCCGACGGGCGGGTACCTGATCGGATTTCTGGCTGCGGCTTATGTCGCCGGCTGGCTGGCCGATCTGGGGTGGGATAAGGGATACGTAAAATCAGTGGTGGCGATGCTCGCCGGTAATGTCGTGATCTTCGCCTGCGGGCTGGCGCAGCTTTCGATGTATGTGCCGGCCGGATCGGTTCTCGCGCTGGGCCTCTATCCGTTCATCGCGGGGGGCATCGTCAAAATAGCGCTGGCGGCAGTGATACTGCCATCGGTGTGGAAACTTGTCGACCGTCGCCGCAATTGAGAGGATTGGCTTGGGCTACAAGACGGAACAAGAAGAATTCTGGAACGGCAGGTTCGGTGACGAATACACCGAGCGCAACCGGGGTTCATCCTGGGTGGCGTCCAACACCGCTTTCTTCGGCCAGGTTCTCAAACGGGCGGTGGGAATAAAATCCATAATAGAGCTGGGCGCCAATATCGGTTTGAACCTGATGGCCCTTCAGAGGCTGCTACCGGGAGTAGAATTGGCGGGTGTGGAAATCAATCAGAAAGCAGCCGACGAACTGAAAACCAACATGCCGGAGGCCGAGGTATTCCGCCAAACGGTGCTGGAGTTCCGGCCCACTCGCACCTGGGATCTCGCGCTCACCAAAGGGGTACTCATCCACATGAACCCCGACATGCTCCCGGATGTATACGATCTGCTCTACCGCTGCAGTACCCGTTATGTACTAATCGCAGAGTATTACAATCCGTCACCGGTAGAACTTATCTATCGCGGCCACACGAAGAAACTGTTCAAGAGAGACTTCGCGGGGGAGATGCTTGACCGCTTTCCCGATTTGGTGTTGCGGGACTACGGTTTTGTATATCATCGGGACAATAACTTCCGCCAGGACGACATTGTGTGGTTTCTGTTGGAGAAGCAGACCTCCAGAGCCACTTGACACGAGACGATCAGACCCCGGTCTCAGCAGAATCGTTACTCTTCCGACCTTAGAAACCGGTTGAAATAGTCGCCGGCTTTTGGTATTTTGCCCTCAGTGAACGGAGACCTGGAATACCCTGGAGGACTTCTCTAATGCAGACCAGCGAACTCATCTGGATGAACGGCAAACTGGTTAAATGGAACGACGCCAAAATACACGTGCTGTCGCACGTAGTTCATTACGGTTCATCGGTATTCGAAGGGATGCGGGCCTACAAATCCGACCGTGGCCCAATCCTGTTCCGTCTGCGCGATCATTCTGTCCGACTCTTGAACTCCGCCAAAATCTACCGTATGCCGCTCAACTACACGGCTGAACAGATCGATCAGGCGATCATCGATCTGATCGACGCTAACAAACTCGAGGCCTGCTATGTCCGCCCGGTCGCATACCGGGGCTACGGGGCTCTGAAAGTGGATCCGTCGGATTGCCCGATCGAGATGTCTATCGCTGTCTGGCCGTGGGGCCAGTATCTTGGCGACGGTGCTGTCGAACGTGGAGTGCGGGTCTGTGTGTCGTCCTGGCGGCGCCTGGCCGCCGATACGCTTCCAGCAATGGCCAAGGCCGGCGGCAACTATCTCAGCAGCCAGCTAATCAGGCTTGAGGCGCGGCGGCTCGGTTTCGACGAGGGCATTGGTCTCGACTACAACGGTCATGTTTCCGAAGGCTCAGGCGAAAACGTGTTTATCATCAAAGGTGACGTGCTGATCACGCCGCCGCTGTCGGCATCGGTGCTGCCGGGAATCACGCGCGACACAGTAATCACCATGGCGCGCGATCTTGGGTACGAGGTCCGCGAGCACAACATCCCGCGCGAGTATTTGTACATCGCCGACGAGGTCTTTTTCACTGGTTCCGCCGCCGAAATAACACCCGTGGCGGAAGTAGACGGTCTGCAAGTGGGGACCGGCTCACGCGGAGCGATCACAAAGAAATTACAGAAGGCATTTTTCGACATTGTCGAGGGTCGCACGCCGGACAAATACGGCTGGCTGACCTATGTACGCGAGAAGGCGAACAAGAAGCTGGGAGTGCCGGCATAAGTAACGTATGGCGGGTCCGTCTCTAACCCGCCGTTTCGTGGCCGGCAGACGTCCTCGTCTGCCGCTCCATCTTAAGGGGCAGACCAGGAGGTCTGCCGCCCACGAATGAGGAGTACTAAACGAAGGAGCCATCGCATAGATGAAAATCGCAATCGGCGCTGACCATAATGGGTATCTATTCAAGGAGCGAGTCAAGGCGCTGCTCGAGAAGTGGGGCTACGGGGTGATTGACATGGGGACCACGTCGGAGGAATCAGTCGACTATCCCGATTATGGCCTGAAGGTCGCCCACGCGGTCGCCGACGGCAAAGTCAACTACGGTGTCAATATCTGCTGGACCGGCAACGGCATGGCGATTACGTCCAACAAAGTTAAAGGCGTGCGGGCCGGGCTGGCCTTGAATACCGAAATGTCCCGCCTGACGAGACTTCACAACGATGCTAACGTACTCATTCTATCCGGCAAGTTCACGCCTGAGGGCGAGCTCGAGTCCATCCTCAAAACGTTTCTGGATACACCGTTTGAGGGCGGCCGTCATGTCGCCCGCCTGAACAAGATCAAGGCGGCGGAGCGGTAGGGCGGGACCGTCCTGCTCGACCACCCACTACCAATTGACCCCCGTCCCCCTTTTTCCTACATTGATCGCGGCTGTACCGGTACCCCACCCAACGGGTGGGTTTAGGACGCGAAGGAGTTCCTATGTCATACCTTAAGCAAGTCGACCCTGAAATATACGAAGCCATATTCAATGAGACCCGCCGCGAGGCGACCAAGCTCGAACTGATTGCGTCCGAGAATTTCGTCTCCGAGGCGGTGCTCGAGGCCCAGGGTGGGGTGATGACCAACAAGTACGCCGAGGGGTATCCGGCCAAGCGGTACTACGGCGGGTGCGAGTTTGTCGATGTCGCCGAAGACCTCGCCCGCAACCGCGCCAAAGAGCTGTTCGGTTGTGAGCATGCCAACGTTCAGCCGCACTCCGGTTCGCAGGCCAACATGGGGGCGTATTTCACGGTCCTCAAACCGGGCGATAAGGTGATGGGGCTCGATCTTTCCCACGGCGGCCATCTGACCCACGGCCACCCGATCAATTTTTCCGGCATTCTCTACCAGTTCAAGGGTTACCAGGTCGACAAAGAGACCGAGGTTATCGACTACGACAGGCTGATCGATGCCGCCAAAGAGTACCAGCCGAAAATGATAGTCGCCGGGGCATCGGCCTATCCGCGCTTCTGGGATTTCGAGGCGATTCGCCGGGCATGCGATGCCTGTGGCGCATACATGATGGTCGATATCGCTCATATCGCGGGCCTGGTTGCCGCGGGCCTGCACCCGTCGCCGATTCCGTACGCGGATTTTGTCACCACAACCACGCACAAAACTCTTCGCGGGCCGCGCGGCGGGATGGTTATGTGCAAGGAGAAATACGCCGCCGATCTCGACCGCACGATCATGCCCGGTATCCAGGGCGGACCGCTCATGCACGTGATCGCCGCCAAAGCAGTCGCATTCAAAGAGGCGCTGCGGCCGGAATTCAAAACGTACCAGAAGCAGATTGTAGACAACGCGAAAACACTTGCTGAAGGGCTCAAGAAGCGGGGTTATCGTCTGGTTGCGGGTGGAACCGACACGCACCTGATGCTCGTATCGTTTATTGACATCCCCAAACTGACCGGCAAGAAAGTGGAGCAGGCGCTGGACAAGGCCGGAATCACGGTCAACAAAAACACCGTCCCGTTCGATCCGGAAAAGCCGTTTGTGACCTCGGGCATTCGTATCGGCACGCCGGCGGTAACCACACGCGGGATGGGGACTGATGCCATGAAGCAGATTGCCGAGTTCATTGACCGTGCCATTCAGAATCGCAAAGATGACGCCGTGCTGGAGGGTATTGCGCGCGAGGTTGCGACCTTGTGCGAGAAATATCCGCTCTATGCGGAGCGGATGAAAGATTAGTATCGTAGGGCAGGAGTCCTGTACTCCTGCCATGTGTAGCAGGACCGCAGGGGTCCTGCCCTACGAGTGTGGAAGATGAAGAATGTAGGTCAAAACCCCTGAGGCGAGCGCGCAGGCGCGAGACGTGGTTTTGACAAGTGTGAGCAAGTATCGTAGCGACTGTGTTGAAATCAAGCCATTTTTGGTTCCCAGTATTGGTTTTTGGCGAGCATGGCGTTGAGGATAGTGATGAGTTTGCGCATGCACGCCACGTTGGTGGTCATCTTGGATTTTCCCGACGCCCGGAGGCGTTGGCGGAACGCTCGGATCACGGGGTTGTGACGGGCCGCGCTTAAGGTGGGGAGGAACAAGCGGGTGCGGACATCGCGCCGCCCGCCGCCGGTCAGCCGTTTACCCCGGAACTTACCGCTGTCGCGATTGATCGGGGCGGTCCCGATGAGAGCAGCGATCTGGCGCCGATTGAGTTGTCCCAGTTCC